>CAZXTV010000055.1:0-9535 GCA_964643705.1 uncultured Arenimonas sp.
CTCGCGGAAGCTCTCCCAGTAGGGCGGGATGCTCTCCAGCGTGCGGATCCAGTTGGAGACGCCGAAGATGTTGACGCCGACCTTGAACTCCCCGGGCTGGAAGGCCAGCGCCGAAAGCACCATGTAGCCGCCGTAGCTGCCGCCGATGATGCCGATCTTGTCGTCGTCGACGTAATCCAGGGTCTGCAGGTACTTCTTGGCCTCGACCGTGTCCCACAGCGGCTCGCGGCCGTGTTTGCCGTCGTCGGCGGCGAAGAAGGTCTTGCCGTAGCCCGAGCTGCCGCGGTTGTTGATGCCCAGCACCACGTAGCCGTGGTTGGCCAGGTACTGGATGAGCGCCGAATGCGCGCGCGTGGTCTGGCCGCCCGGGCCGCCGTGCACCCACACCAGCGCCGGCGCCGGCGCGTCGGCCGTGGCCTGGTGCGGTTTCCACAGGATGTTGGGAATCGCCATGCCGTCGAAGCTGTCGAAGCGCACGACGGTGGAATCGACCAGGTCGGCCGGGTCGATCGCCGGGTTCAGCGAGGTGGTGAGCTGGGTCGGCTCGCTGCCGGCGGCCAGGTCGAGCACGTACAGGTCGTTGGGCTGGCGGTCGCCGTTGAGATAGAAGGCCAGCTTGCCCTCGGAGCGCGAGACGCGCAGGTTGCGCACTTCACCCGCGGGGAAGTCGGGCAGCGGGACTTCTTCGCCGCTGGCGGTGTTGAACAGCTGCACGCCGGTGCTGCCATCGATGTTGGTCGCCACCGCCAGGTAGGTGCCGTCGTGCGACAGCGCGGCATCGACGATGTCCCAGTCGGCCGAACGCACCGGCTCGTGTTCCCAGGTCTGCAGGTCCACGCGGCGCAGCGCGGCAAATTCACCCTGGTCGTTGGCGGTGTAATACAGCCACTGCCCGTCCGGACTGAAGTCCTCGGCGGCGAACTGCGCCTGGCCTTCGTGCTCGGACACCTTGGTCACCTTGCCGGTGGCCAGTTCGACCACGTGCAGGTCGCTGTCGTTGGTGGTGTTGGTCTGGCCCAGGGCCAGCCAGCGGCCATCGGGCGAGATCTCGCCGGGCTCGTAGCCGAGGTCGTTCTTGTAGATGAGTTCGCGTGCGTAGTCGTCGGCGTCGTAGCGGTAAACGTCGAAGAAGCGCGGGTCGCGTTCGTTGCTGATGACGAAGAACGAGTCGCCGTCGTGGCTGAAGCCCATCAGGCCGGCCTTGAGGTTTTCGCCCGGGGTCAGGTCGCGTTCGCTGCCGTCGGCTTCGATCACGTACAGGTGGTCGAGTTCGTTGCCGCCCTGGTCGCGGCTGACCAGCACGCGGTCGTCCTTGGGGAAAAACGCCTCGGCGTAGACATTGTCGGTGTCCGAGTTCGTGACCGCGGTCCATTCGCCGCCGCCCACCGGCATCGAGTACGCGTTCCACACGCCGGACTTGTTCGACGAAAACAGGATGCGCGACTCGTCGGCGCTGAACGACGCGCCGCCGACGCCGGTGGATTCAATGAATTCTTCGATGTCGTACTGGCGGGAAGGGCGTTCTTCGACCTGCGCCTGGCTGGCGGCGTCGGTGCCGGCATCAGCGGCCGGTTCCGGCGAACGCTGGCAGGCCGCCAGGCCCAGCGACAGGGAAAAAGCGACGGCGAGGGTGAGGCCGGTTCGGCGGAAAGCGGGCATGGGCAGGGCTCCGGGGGCGTGGAGGCCACAATCTACGCCGCCCGGGGCGAGACCGCACGCCCCGGCCTTGGTTTGCCTGGCAATGCCTTCTAACGCGAGATTCAGGCGCAGGGTCGTAGGGTAATCGTGGCTGCAGGAAAGAATATTCGCCGAGACAAGAGATCACCCTGCAGCGTGATCACCGGCCGCATCAAAGGAGAAATCCTAATGACGACCAACAATGCCGAGCTCCGCCAGGAAAAGGTGGAGACCCTGAACGAACTGATCCAGGCCACCCGCGACAGCGCCGAGTTCTACGCCGACGCCGCCAAGGCCGTCACCAACCCGCAGCTGCGCTCGCTTTTCGACGACATGGCCGAATCCAAGCAGGGCCTCGTGGGCAGCATGGCGCGCGAAGTCCGCGCCGAGGCTGGCGAACCCGCCACCGACGGCAGCCTGCGCGGCAGCCTGCACCAGTTCTATTCGACGCTTCGCGCCGAGATGGCCAAGGACCATGGCGACTACGCCTACGTCAAGGAACTCGAAAAAAGCGAGGACCGCCTGATGGCCGCTTTCCACGACGTGATCAAGCGCGACGACGTGCCCAAGGCCGTCAAGGAGTCGCTGCTGAGCTACCTGCCGAAGGTGCAGCAGCACCACGACGCCATGCGCGAGCGCAAATGGGCCATGGAGGCCCGGCACTGAACCCCGCCCGCTCGCGGAATCCCACCCGGAGAGTCTCAACACTGGGAGGAACCATGAAAACCAAGAACACCCGCATGAAGCACACCATCCTTGCCGGCGCCCTGGCAGCGCTGGTCGCCCCGGGCCTGGCCCTGGCCGGCGACGACGCCAAGGCCGCCGACGGCGATCAAAAGACCCTGGCAGCCATGATGGACATGTCCGCCAGCGAGAAGGACGCCTATCGGGAAGGCCAGATCTGGGCCACCTACGTCACCAACCCGGGCCTGGACACCCTGGACCTGCAGATCGACGTGCAGGGTGACAAGGCCATCATCACCGGCACCGTGGAAACCGCCATCCAGAAGCGACTGGCCGGCCGAATTGCCGATCGAACCGACGGCATCGGCACGGTGGACAACCGCGTCAGGGTTGACCCCGAGCTGGTCGTCACGGTCATCGAGCCGATACCCAGCTACGCGAGCTACGTAGCCGACGCCACGCTGGAAGCCATGGTTGAATCCAAGCTGCTCTGGAACCAGTACACCGACGGCTTGGACATCGACGTGAACTCAACTCTGGGCGTGGTCACCCTGACGGGCATCGCCGACCCCCCTAATTCGCGCGAACGGGCCGCCCGACCCGCGCCCGGCACGCCCGGCGCGGTGCTGGTGCACAACAAGCTGACGCTGGACCCGGACCAGAAGGGCCAGGTCGCCACGGCGGAGGCTGCTGACGAGGACAACTTCCTCAGTGATGCCTGGATCACCGCCAAGACCAATTCCACCCTGCTGTGGACCGAAGGCGTGCATGGCAGCGACATCGACGTGGACACCAAGGACGGCGTCGTTACGTTGAACGGTACCGTCGAAAGCGGTTACGAAAAGGAACTGGCCATCGACATCGCCCAGGGCATCCGCGGCGTTGAACGCGTGGACGCCAGCGGCCTCGTGATGGAAGGCAACAGCGAGAACGTCAGCCAGCGCTGACCGCCAGGCAAAGGCAAGGACGCCCCAGCGGGCCCGGTTATCCGGGCCCGTTTGGTTTCTGGCGATTAGGTGCCCGAAGCGGCCGGCGCCAGCTTGGCGTAGGCCGCGCGCACTTCGTGGACGCCGTAGTCGCGTTCGAGCCGGCGTACGATGAAATGGCCGCGGGCCACGGCCTGGAAGTGGCCGATGAAAATGAGGTTGAGCGTGGCGCCGGTGGCGGCGCCGATCAGGGGCGCGGCCTGGGCCAGGGCCTTTTGCGTCACCGGGATCGAGAAGCGGCTGGCGATGCCGTTCACCAGCTGCACCAGGGCCGGCGCGCCGCCGGTGCCCATGCCACCGGCCACGTAACGCGTGGCGGCGGTGACCTGCTGCGCAAGCGCCGCGCGGGTGGCGAAGTAGCCCGATTCGGCGCCGTCGTCGTCGCTGCGGCGGCCGCCCAGGGCCAGCACTTCCAGGCAGGCCATGCGGGTGGCGGGATCGTCCGCGGATTCACCTTCGCTGCGGGCGATGTCGGTGATCGAACGCAGCATGGCGGCCGTGGTGATGGGCAGTTCGACCAGCAGGCCCGGCAGCCCGAAGAAGCCACCGATGGCGCCCGTGCCGGCGACCGCGAACTTGTGCAGGCGCGGGCTGGCGGTGTGCCCGGGCACGGGTTCACGCAGCGTGCGCCGCGCCGCGTCGAAGGCCGTCTCCACGGCCTTGCGCGCGGCGCGGTCGACCAGGCGCGCGGCCGGGCCCGGCAGGCGCGCCATCAGGCCTTCGATCGGCGCACCGATGACGTTGGCCAGCTGCATGGCCAGGCCCGGGGATTCCAGCAGGCGCCGTGCTTCGGCCAGTTCGGCCTGGGCTTCGGGCTGCAGCGGGCGAAGGATGCGGGTCACAGCAGTACTTTGCCGTCGTGGCCGGGGTGCTGGGAGGCAAGGCGCTCGAGCTCCGCTTCGTCCGGAATTTCGCCCGCCTCCCAGTCCGCCACCACGGCGCGGGCCCGGTCGAGGTTTTCATCGGGCACCTGCACCTGCACGACGCCAATGGCCGGCAGTTCCCCGGCGGCACCCAGCAACCCGGCCCCCGACACCCGCGCGGGGATGCCGGCGCTGTGCAGCAGGTCGCAGACCAACTGGGCGTCGATCAGGTTCTGGGCGTCGTAGGCGGTTTTCATGACCCCGACTCTAGGTCAATCCGGGCCGCTTGCCCAAGATCGGTACGCAATTCGTTCATGCAGCGGCACCCACCAGCTGCATCGGCTGGCACACCGGCCTCTGCCGCATGTCCACCGGCAGCGGCTCGCTGTCGACATCAACCCCCAGGGAGACCAGGCGTTGCAGCATCTGGTCGGCGATCGCGGTAAGCAGAAGGTTGGCGTTGCGGGCGCCGGCGATTTCCTCGCGCAGGCGCCAGCGGCGCGGCGAGTCCACGGCGCCTTCTTTCTCCTGCAGCGTCTGCAGGCGGGCCCAATTGGCCTGTTCCTGCTGCGCCAGCAGGGAGAACTCTTCCATGCCCTGGTAGATCTCGCCGTAAACCTGGGCCTGCCGGGGACCGCGGTGGCGAGACAGCAATTCTGGCGCGCCGCCGCGCCAGCCGCTGCGGCTGGAGAACAGATGCGCCACCAGCACGCCAAGCATCACCACCAGGAATTCGCCCACCAGGCCGCGGCCCCTGCGGGTGCGCGCGTATGGATTGGCGTTCATCGCCTGTCCCCCTGCCCTGCCAGGCACGAGATTACCGCGACCCGCGGCCAGGCGCAGTCAGAGCTTGGCAACGCCGCTCAGGCTTGTTTGCCGGCCGTGTCGAAGAGGTTGAAGACCGGGACGTTGGCCTCGAGCTCGTGCGGATCGTCGTCGAGGGCGACGCTGAAGCCGTCGTCGTCATTGTCGTCCGGCACGGTCTGCCATTCGTGGACCAGCTGGCGTGCTTCGCTGGCTTCGTCGTCCTCGACGACCACGCGGACCTGGCGGGTGGCGGGAACGCCCCCGTCGGGATCGGCCACGTTCGGGCCGAAGATGTGCGCGGCGATACCGGCGCTGACCAGCAGGTCCTGGACCAGCTGGGCGTCAAGCTCGTTCTCGGCGACGTAGATGGGCGTCATGCCGGTCCCTCTGAGAGTGGGTCCGGGTTCACATTTCGGGGTGAAAAAGACCGAGAAACTGTGAACTGGTTCACACTTTGCCGGGTTTTCGGGCAGGAGGTGTCCTGGGGCTGACCAACGGGGCGTTTTGCGCCAGGGCGTGCGGGAATGGCCCCTTCCCCGTATTCTCGACGGCACCGGCTCCCGACCGCGGAGCGCCCAGGAAGGCGACCAGGATGTCGACGCTCAAGGCCATCAATGCGCAGGTCACCGGCTCGCAGGAAAGCCCGGACGCCATCCCGCTGACGCTCCATCCCGGCGACGTGGTGCACGTGCGGCATGCGCACCCGGATCGCGAAGGTTACGTCTGGGCCGAAGACGGCCAGTTGAGCGCCGGCTGGATGCCGCTGGACCTGGTGGACATGAATTCAGGCACGCCCAAGGCCAAGGCCGAATACTGCAGCGCCGAACTGACCGTCGAGCCCGGCGACACCGTGCGCCTTATCTGGGAAGACCCGGCGCATGGCGCCTGCTGGTGCGAGGACCGGCACAGCGAGCGAGGGTGGATCCGGAACGAGAACCTCAAGTTCGAACCGGCAAGCTGAAGCGCCCGACAAGCAGCCGGCCCATCCTGCATCCATGTCTTGAGCCGCCGCTATTTTGAGAGGAGAAGGTCATGCTGGAAGAAACCACCAATAAAATCGCACGCCCGGGAATGTTGCTGTCGGCGGCTCTTGTGGGAACTTCACTTCTCGGGTTGGGTCTTGCCCAGGCTCAGGAACCGCTTTCGTCAAGCAAAACCGGCGCTGCAGCCCAGAGCGAAGCATCCGCGAGAGGCATCGAGAAATCCGATATCCGGCGCGCAGAAACGCGCGATACCGATGCTGATGGTGACGGATATGCAGACCCAGATCCGGTAGCAAGGCAAGCCGATCTGAAGAAGCTGGCCGATGAACTGGTGAATGTCCAGGAGCCGCCCGCAAACACCAACGGTACGGTTGATCCGTCGGCCGCTACGAAGGTGGATGCCGGAAATGCCTTGAACGCCAAGCCAACGAACGCGCGAGCCGGTGATCCGATCCCGGATATAGACATCACGGAGAATCAATCGCCCGGCATCCCACCGGAGCAGGAAAGCGATGGTTCCGATGAAGCGCAAGAGCCGGTTCCAGCCCTGGATTCCAATCCATCCCTCTGACCAAGAGCCGGATTGAGCAGGGCTGAGCCCTTCCGCGCAGCCCTGCGCTACCAGCTCACGACGATGGTGGGCATGATCCTGGTCGGCGCGCGCGCGATATCGAAGTAGGCCCCTCAGTCGTCGGCACCCTCACCCGGGCCGGCGGCGGCCGCATCGACCAGGCCAAGCTGGCGCGCCGCAAAGGCCAGCTGGATCGCAACCGCGTCCGCCCAGCCATCGGCGCCCCCTCCGCCATGGCCGCCGACCTTGCGCGCGATCATCAGCACGGGTGCGTCGCACCCCTGCGCCGCCTGCAGCGCCGCGGCGAACTTGTAGGCGTGCCAGGGCGGCACGCGCTGGTCGTCCTGTGACGTGGTGACCAGGGACGCCGGATGGCAGGTGCCCGCGTCCAGGTTATGCAGCGGCGAATAGGCACGAAGCGCCGGGAATACGGTCGCGTCTTCGGGTGTGCCCCATTGGTCCACCTGCTGCGCACCATTTCCGGCGATGTGGCGCCGCATTGCGTCGGTCACCGGCACGTCGGCCAGCATCGCCGCAAACAGGTCCGGCCGCTGCACCATCACCGCCGTGACCAGCATGCCGCCGTTGGAAGCGCCGGCGATCGCCAGGCGAGGCGCGGACGTCACGCCGTTGGCGATGAGGTGTTCAGCCGCAGCAATCATGTCGTCATAGGTCGTCTGCTTGCGCTCTCGAATCGCCGCTTCATACCACGCACGACCGAACTCACCACCGCCGCGCAGGTTGGCGATGGCGTACACGCCCCCCATCTCCAGCCAGGCCACGACATCCTCGCGGAAGATCGGCAGCTCCGAGGAACTCGAGGCGCCGTAGCCGAACAGGATGGTCGGATGACTGCCGTCGCGATTGATGCCGCGACCTGCCACGATGAACATGGGTACCCGCGTGCCATCCTTCGACGTGAACCACTCCTGCTTCACCTCGAACGCAGACAGGTCGGGAGCCTGCTCGGCCACCGCCTCGATCCGGGTGAGGCCCGTGGCGAAATCGTGCTCGAGCAGGGCTGGCGCCTGCAGCAAACCCGAATAAAGCAGCCAGACACTGCTCGATTCCGGCGTGCCGACCAGCGCCTGTACAACTCCGGTACCCGGCAGCGTGATTGCGCCCTTGGGCCGGCCGACCGCGTCAAACACGCGCACCACGCTGTGCACGTTCTCGAAGGAGTGCGCCACAAGTCGCCCACCCAGCCACTCGACATTGCTCAGCACGCCTTCGCCCTCGGCGATCACGGTCCGCCAGTGGACTGGCTCGGGTCGCGCCAGGTCGATGGACACGACGCGGCGACGCGGCGCGTCCTTGTCGGTGAAAACCAGGGCGCGGCCAGCATCGACATGCACGACGCGATAGGCGGCGTCGGGCTCGGTAATGATCCTCGCCTTGCTGCCCTCGCGCGGACGGCCGCTGGCTTCGAGTTCGATCAGGTGCACCTGTGCGCGGGAGCCGCCGAGGTTGCCGTCGTGCCAGGGCCCCCGTTCGACCGACGCGAACAGCTGAAGGCGGTCCCCCGGCAGTTCGAAAGACAAGCCCCAGTCACCCAGCTCATCGGGTAACGAGAACAATCGCAGGTCGTCGGCCGCGGACGCGCCCAAACGATGCAGGTAGAGCGCGGGATCCTCGGCAGGCGCCTCGCGGCGACCGTCGCGCGGCGGCGCAAACCGGCGATAAACCAGCCCCTCGCCGTCCGCCGTCCATTGCAGCGGGCCGCTGAACCGGACATTCGGCAGCACGGTCGGCAGGTCCCGGGTCGCGTCGACATCCTGGATACGAATCTCGCCCCAGTCGGCGCCAGCCTGGCCGACCACGTAGGCCACCCGACGACCGTCCGGCGAGGGCACGAAGGTTCGGATCGTGCCGCCTTCCCCCACTGCGGTGGCATCGACCAGTAACCGCGGCGCAGCGTCACCCGGCCCACGCACCACCAGCAGCATCTGGCCATCGACATAGCTGCGGTAGAAGGTTCGTCCACCGGCTTCGCGGCCGGGCTCCTGCGACGGATACAAATCCATCAGCACCTTCATCCGCGCCAACACCCTGGCGTGGTTGGGGTCGCTACGCAGGGGGGGGGTCGGCCAGCGCGTTCTGCGACTCGATCCAGGCGGCCAGCTCGGGGCTGCGAAGGTCCTCCATCCAGCGATAGGGGTCGCGGACTTCCACGCCGTGGAAAACGTCCACTACGTCGGTCCGGCGGGCTGGCGGGTAGGCTGGCGCGTTCGACGCCAAAGTGGCAGCCAGCACCGGTGGACTGGCAGCGGCCACGGCCTCGCCGGCCGGCATCCACAGGAGCAACATGAGGCCGACAACGAGTGCGCGCATGATCGACTCCTGGAAAGGTTCATCGAACAAGCGACAGACCAGGGGGGGAACGGCCAGCCCGGATCCAGTGCCCGGGTGACCGATGGGTCGCTGGCAAGTCAGGCTAACCAGAAGCCGTCTCCGGCGTTCCGAAAGTTGCACGCCCTGGTGCCCGAGGCTGCGCAAGGGCCTGTCGTACAGAAGGCTCTTTGCTTGCCTGCCTCAGGCACTCAGCCGCACTTCGAATACCCGCAGTTCAGGCACGTCGCGCAGCCGTCCATCAGGACCGTGGCCTTGGTGTTGCACTTGTTGCACATGGTCGCGCTGGGCGGGAACGAAGTGCCCTCGCCGGTGACCTGCACCGCCTCCCCGGCGCGCGGCGCGCCTTCGGTGCCGGTACCGGCGGGGGCGGCAGCTTCGCCCGACTTCTTCTTGGCCCTGGCTTCGTAGGCGGCGCGCTTTTCGGCGATCAGGCGCTTCTGTTCTTCGCCCAGCTCCGGGTCGATGATCATGCCGATGGACTTGAGGTGCTCTTCGACCACCGAGCCGATTTCGGCCACGATCGACGGCATGTACACGCCGCCGGCCTTGAAGTATCCGCCGCGCGGGTCGAACACCGCCTTCATCTCGTCCACCAGGAAGGTGACGTCGCCA
>CAZXTV010000056.1:0-8962 GCA_964643705.1 uncultured Arenimonas sp.
CGCGTGCACCGCGACCAGGAAGACCGCTACCAGAACGACGACCGCTTCCGGATGCTGGGCGGCGAACTGGTGCTGACCACCGACGGCGCCCCCGGCACCCAGGACAACCGCGTCGGTGACGCCGAAGCCCTGGCGCTTTATGTGCAGGACACCATCGAGTGGGGCAACTGGATCCTGACCCCGGGCCTGCGCTACGAGCAGATCGACCTGCGGCGCACGAACTACTCCACCGCCACCGGCCTGCGCGATGTCGAACTCTCCCGCGTTGAATCCGACGTCGACGCGCTCATCCCGGGCTTCGGCGCCACCTACCTGCTGGGCGACCACCTGTCCGTGTTCGCCAGCGTGCACCGCGGCTTCAACCCGCCGGGCCCGGGCTCGAACGCCGATCCCGAGGAAAGCGTGAACACCGAATTCGGCCTGCGTTATGGCACCGAATCCCTGTCGGCCGAGCTGGTCGGTTTCATCAACGACTATTCGAACCTGGTCGGCACCTGCACCGCCTCGACCGGCGGCAACTGCAGCATCGGCGACCAGTTCGACGGTGGCAAAGCCCGCATCCAGGGCATCGAGGCCAGCCTGTCCCATGACTTCGGCGCCAACGGCCCGGTCGGCATCCCGGTGGCCCTGGCCTACACCTGGACCGACGCGGAGTTCCGCAGCAGCTTCAGCTCCGGCTTCGGCGAGTGGGGCAACGTGGTGTCCGGCGACAACCTGCCCTACCTGCCCGAACAGCTGCTGCACGCCAGCGCCGGCCTGCGTGGCGAGCGCTGGCGCCTGGACCTGGCCGGCAACTACATCGGCGAGATGCGCACCCGCGCCGGCCAGGGCAGCGTGCCCGCCGGCCAGAGCATCGATTCGGTGCTGCTGTGGGACCTGGCCCTGGGCTTCCAGGTGACCGAACGCCTCGAGCTGTACGGCCGGGTCGAGAACCTGTCCGACGAAACCTACGTCACCGCCCGCCGCCCGGCCGGCCTGCGCCCGGGCCTGCCCCGGACCACCGTGCTGGGCCTGCGCTACAAGTTCTGATCCGACGTCCAGGGAAGGGACGACAAGGCCGGGGGAAACCCCGGCCTTTTTTATGTGCGACGCTTTTGCCTCCCGGCGCATCCAAGACCGATGTGAGCCCACCCTCTTCCTTCGCCATCGACCTGCCAGACACCCTGGTCCAGCGCGCCCAGCGCGGGGAGGCCAGTGCCTTCGAGCAGATCTACCGGCGCTTCGAGCGGCCCGTGTTCACCCTGGCGCTGCGCCTGACCGGCCAGCGCGAGGAGGCCCAGGACGTGCTGCAGGACACCATGTTCAAGCTCTTCGACCGCATCGGCGAATTCCGCGGCGACAGCCCGTTCTGGGGCTGGCTGCGGCAGATCGCGGTGAACGAGGCGCTGATGCGGCTGCGCCGGCGCAGCCGCCAGCCTTTCACCGAAGACAGCGACGAGCTGGAGCTGGAAGGCCACGACGTGCTGCTTCCGCCCGCCGCCGCCGACGCCGCCTTGCTTGGCGAGGCTCTGCAGAAATTGCCCGACGCCACCCGCAGCGTGATCTGGCTCTACCACGCCGAGGGTTATACGCACGACGAAATCGCCGCCCTGATGGGCAAGACCGCCAGCTTTTCCAAATCCCAGCTCGCGCGCGGCACCCGCCGCCTGCGCGAGATATTGAAGATCACCCAGGAGGTGGACTCCCATGCCTGACGAAATCCGATCCGCGCCGCCGGGCCTGACGCTGTCCGAGGCCATCGCCCGTTTGCCGCTTGAAGCCCCGGACCGCAGCGCCTGGCCCCTGCTGGCCGAACGTTTCGACGCCGTGCGCAAGCGGCCAAGGGGACCGCGCTGGCCCTTCGCGCTGGCCGCGGCCGCCGCGGCGGTGCTGGCCCTGGCCGTGGTGCTGCCGCTGCCGCGCAATGGCGGCGAAGGTTCGCCTGCCGAAAGCCCACGACTGGCCGACACCCCTGCCGAACCGGCCAGCCTGGACGCGCTGATGGCCGAATCGGCCCAGCTCGAAGCCCTGCTCGCCACGGTTTCGCGGGACGGGACGAGTTCGGCCAATGCCCTGCTGCTGAGCCTGGAACTCGAGGACCGCATCACCGACCTGGATGCCGCGCTGGCGTCCGGCGAACTGACGCCGGATGAACGCGCCGCCCTGTGGCACGAACGCATCGCCATCCTGCGCGACTACGCCAGCCTCATGGGCACCGCCCAATGGCTAGCCATGCAAGGCGGCCGGCTCGAAGGCGCCCTGGTCGCCACTTTCTGACTTTTCCACCGAGGAATCCTGCCATGAAGATCCGAATCCTGTCCCTGCTGGTGGCTGCCTCCCTGGCGGCCAGCGCGCATGCCGCCGCCCCCCTGGCAGCGGCCGAAGTGAACTCAGCGGCGAAGGCCGCCGCACAGGCCCGAAGCGCCGAACTGGAGCGCGCGCGTGACGAGCTGAACAAGGCGGCCAAACGGGTCGCCGAATTGAGCCGGGAAGTGAACGAGAACCGGATCATCGAGATCAAGCGGCTTCGTATGGATGGAAATCGCGCCCGCCTGGGCATCGTGATGCGTCCCGAGGCCGGATCGCCCGGCGTGCGCATCGCCGCCGTAACGCCGGGCGGACCGGCGGCCCGGGCCGGACTGCGCAGCGGCGACGTATTGCTCAGCATTGATGGCGATGCGCTCGATGCGCGTGGTGAACAAGGCGTCGACGAGGCCAGGAAAGTCCTGGGCTCGCTGAAGATGGGACAGAAGGTCCGCCTGGCCTATCAGCGCGACGGCAAGTCCGAAACCACGACCGTGACTGCCGGCGAAGCGTCGCGCGTGATGATGTTGAGTGGCGGAGAAAACTTCGAGTTCACCTTCGACGACGAAGAAGGCCAGGCGTATGCATTGCACCGCCTTGCCGAACGGCAGGCCCAGCCCCTGATCCACCCCGGCATCGAAATGGAAATCGCCCGCATGGCCGCCGCGCCCTGCGCACCCGGCGACGAAGACTGCAAGCCGACGGTGCTGGCCCAGGCTTTCCGCTGGAACGGCCTGAACCTGGCGTCGGTGGACGCGAAGCTGGGACGTTATTTCGGCACCGACCGCGGCGTGCTGGTGCTCAGCGGCGGCCAGGGCCTGGAAGCGCTGGAGCCTGGCGACGTCATCCAGCGCATCGGCAGCACCGACGTGTCGACGCCGCGCGACGCCATGCGCGCCCTGCGCGGGCAGGACGCCGGCGAAAAACTGCAGGTGCAGCTGCTGCGCGACCGCAAGTCGCGCACCGTGCAGCTGACCGTGCCCGAGGCGCCGACGATGAAATGGTTCGCGCCGCCTGCACCGCCCGCGCCACCGACGCCTCCCGCCCCGCCTGCGCAGCGCTCGGCGCCCGCCGCCCCGGCGGCGCCGACCCCACCGGCACCGCCCGCGCCTCCCGCACCGCCGGAAGACGGCGCCACCTTGGTGTTCGCTGACGGCGTGGTGACGCGCATCGCGACGCGCGGTCACCCGGTGGACTGATTCGCCCACGCTTGCCCGAGGAGGCGGCACGGGTTTGAATGTGGGACCGCCCCCTAGAAAATCCGTGCATGCCAGACAGTCGGTTGAGCAAGGCCTGGGTTTTCCTGATCGTGTTGCTCGGTGCCATTGGCGTCTGGTGGCTGTGGTCGAACGGTTCCGGGGAGCGCAACACGCAGCAGGCGTCCCCGCCTGAGGCGGCCCGCGACAAAGCGGATGCGTCCCGGCCAGAGCCCGCCGACCCGCTGCACGTCGGCACCGGCCCCGACGCACCGCTGCTGCCACCCGAACTCGACGACCTGCGCATCCGCGCCGAAAGCGGCGACCATGTCGCCGGCTGCCGGCTCGGCGCGCGCCTGGTCTATTGCGGCTCGGTCGCGGACGCATCCAGTGAACGCGCCATCCAGTTCTACCGGGACCTGGAGGCGAGGGCCAGCCGGGCCGGCGACCTCGAAAAAGCAAACCGGGCCGCCGAGAGCCTGCTCAGATCGGTGGAGCTTGCCCGTCAGTGCGAGGGCCTGCCCGACCGCCCCGACCTGCTCGGTTACCACTACCTGCGCCAGGCAGCGCTCGGCGGCAATGCCGACGCCATCATCCTGCACGCCAGCGGCACGAGCCTGGGCAATTCCATGCGGCACGGCTGGGCCTTCCTGCGCGACGGACGATTCGACCAGTGGCGCAGCGATGCCCCGGCCATGCTGCAGGCTCAGATGGAACGGGGTGATCCGGCGGCGGTGCTCGCGCTGGTCAGGGGCTACAACGACAACACCCTGCTTGCATGGATCCTGCCGTCCGATCCCGAGCGGGCATTTGCGCTGGACCGGCTGGCGGAACTGCTGATCGACCCACCGGGACATGCGCCGTCGGTGGACACGCGTTCGATGCCCTCGCGCGAGCAGTTCGCCCGGGCGCGCGAGACGGCACGGGAATGGCACGCCACCTACTTCGGCGGGCGCAAGTACGCGTCCGGGCCGCAGCTGCAGCGCCTTGTTTCGCCTGGGAAGGACTGGCAGGAGGACGGCCCCCCGCCGGAGACCTGCACGGGATCGGAGTCCTGGCCATGAACGGTTCCAAGCGCCTCATCGGTGGCTTGCTTGCCGGATTGTTTGTGCTGGCTGCCCTCTGGCTTTGGCGGGGTTCGCCCGACGGGCATGTCGGCCAGGCAAGTAAAGTCGACATGGACACTGCTGCCGCGGAGGCGCCGCCTGCGGATGCGTTCATCCCCGCACCCGCAGGCGGCGAGGATCTTCCGGCCCTGCCTCCCGCGGACATGTCCATCGACCAGGCCGCGCCCCTCCTGGCCGCCCATGCCCGGGCTGGGCACGCCGGCGCCGCCTGCCGACTGGCCTTCGAACTACTGAGCTGCCGTTTCAGCCTGGGCCAGGACAGCCTGCGCGGACTCGAGACCCAGAGCGCAGAACAGATGGCCTCGGACGGAAACCTGGAAGCCGCCATCCGGATCGACGAACAAACCCTGGCCATCGCCGAGAGCGCGAGCGCTTGCCGGAAGGTCGAACCCGCGCTCCATGAAAACGCGACGGCTTACCTGTCGCAGGCGGCGAGGGCACGAATCCCGTACGCGATGTACCTCTACGCCACCGGCGAGCACTACCGCTACCGGGACATGGGTTTCGCCGCCACGCCGGAATTCGACCAATGGCGTCGATCGGCCCCCGCCATGATGCTCGCGGCCCGCGACGCCGGCATCCCCGAAGCCGCCGCGTTCCTCGCCCGCGCGTATTCGCAGGACATGGGCCTTGCCCATGCCCTGTTTCCCGACGACCCGGTTCAGGCCAATGCGCACTGGCAGCTGCAGTCGCTGCTGGGTTCGGGGACCACGTCCGGGACCTACCCCTTCATGTTCGACCGCATCGATGCCGCGCAGGAGCGCGAGAGCCTCGAGCGCGCACGCCGAATGCATGAAGACGCCTTCGACGGCGGGATGTTCCCCAACCTCTCCCACTCCGACATGCCCTACGCCCGGATCTCGCACGGATCCAGGGTGTCCTCGGATTGCCAGGGCCCGGCACCCCGGGTTTCAATATCAGCCCCCCGGCAAGCTGGCGATTGAATGCGACGTTCTTCCTGGGCCTGGCTGGCCCTGCTCGTCATTGCTTCACTGATCGGGCTTTTCCTTTGGCTGCGGACCAGCGAGGCGCCGGCGCGCGCCGCCGTCGTGGAAACGCATTCCGTCACTGAAGCCATTGCATCGACGGCGAAGAATGAGGCGTCGCTTTCCGCTCCGGAACTCCCGGCCGGCATCGAAGCCATGTTGCCCGTCGAAGTGCGGGACCTCGTCGCCCTTGCCGATGCAGGTGACGAACGGGCGGCTTGCCGGCTGGGCAGCCTTCTGGCGCAGTGCGGACTGATCGCACCCGAGTACTATTCCGACAAGGTCGTGGAAGTAATGCATCGGGAGGAAAGCATTGCGATGGACAAAGGCGACCTGGAGGCGGCCAACCGGGCAGCGGCCGCCATGCTGCTGGCCCGCACCCGGCAACAGCGATGCAGCGGACTGCCCGACGAGATGCTCGCCCTCGCCAGCCCCTACCTGCGCCAGGCGGCCGTGGCCGGCGATCGCGAAGCCATGGTGCGCTACCTGCGCGGTGAAGCGTTTTCGACCATTGGAATGAGCGAGTCCCAGCCGCTGCGCAGTCCCCATTTCGACCAGTGGCGCCGGGAAGCCCTCGGCATGCTGCAGGGACAACTGGCACAAGGCAGCCCGGAGGCAGTGCTGCTCCTGCTGGAGGCGCATTCGGACTCGGGCAGGGTCCTGTCCTTCCTCACGCAGCCGGATCCCCTGATGGACCGGGCCTACCTTCGCCTTGCCGAACGGGTTTTCCACGACTTCGCGCTTCCCGAAGGATGGGCAGCCCCGGTTCCGGACGCACGCCTCGACCGTGAGGCACGGGAACTCGCGGCCCGGTGGCACTCGGAGCATTTCGCCAACAGGCGCTATTCCCTCCGCGAGGACACCGTCGGCCTGGGCAACGCCTTGATGCCCATGAACCTCCAGGACTGGGTGGACGAGGCGGGCTGGGTGCCGGCCTGCGCCGATCCCGCCGGAGATGGAAAGTGACGCCGCGGCATGCCTGGCTCCTTGGCCTGGTCGCGGGACTGCTGGTGGCGGCCGCCGCTTTCCTGATTGCGCGGACGCAGCCTGAGGCGAAGACGACGGCGCCGGCCGCGACGGCCCGGGCAGGCCCCGCAGGCACCAGCGAAGCATCTACGTCCCGGAAGCAAAGGCAAGACGACAGGCCGACGAGTGCGGCAGGACCTACGCCGCCCGCGGGGCTCACCGGCCTGGTCGCACGGGCGGATGCAGGCGACCGACAGGCGGCCTGCCAGGTCGGATACGAATTGCTTCGCTGCGCACACCGGCAATCCAGGCGTGAAGCCGTCATGCTCGCGATGCTCGCGGAGAGGGAGCGGATCCTGGAGGCCGAGGGCGATCTCGCAGCCGCCAACCGTCTGGCCGGCGAACAGGCCCTGCTGATCGAAGCCGCCAAAACCTGCGACGCAATCCCGGAGCCGCTGCGCGATCGTGGCAGTCGTTACCTGCGACAGTCGGCGCTGGCCGGCGATCCCGCGGGGATGCTGGCCTACGGACTGGGTCACCAGTTCAATCCCTCCGGGCGCGGCATGGTGGCCGACACCACGTTCGAGGCCTGGCGCGAGGAAGCACCCGCCATGCTGCACCGCGCGCTGCTCGCCGGCCAGCCGGCGGCGGCCTGGAGCCTGGCCGTGGGTTACCGCGACGACATGGGTACGTCGAATTCGCTGATTCCCGACGACCCCTACCGCGCTGCCGTCTACTATCTTCTCTCGGCCCGTCTGTTCGGCACGGCGGAACACCAGTACTGGCTCGATCCGCTCGACGCCGAACAATTGCAGGCGGCGCGCCTCGAAGCAGGACGCCTGCACGGCGAGGTTTTCGAAGGGCGGCTGCATCCGCGGTCCGAGATGTATTCGATGACCCCGATGTTCTACCAGCCCAATCGCTCCCGTTCCCCCTGCGGACCTTCGCCGTGAAACCAAGGAAATACCTGCTGGCCATTTTCGTAGCCGGACTGGCGTGTGTCCTCGTGGCCGTCTACTGGCTGCGCACGCCGGAGTCGCCCCGCTCCCTGCCGGATGCGCCGACCGCTTCAGCCTCTGGCGACGTCGAAGCGCCCGCCCGCGCAACGCCTTCGCAAGCGGCGACCGCACACCTCGACCCGGACAGGCCGCCCCGGAACCTGCCGCCGCCGGCCACCGTCGCCGACCTGGCCAGCCGCGCCGACGGCGGTGATCCGCAGGCCGCCTGCCAGCTCGCGGCGGAGCTGACGGACTGCCGCACGCGTCAGTACATGCACGACCAGAACCCCGACGTTCCCCAGTGGGTGCCGTCCGCCCGCTGCAATGAATTGCTGGACCGGCATGGCGATCGCCACCTGGACTGGCTGCGCCAGGCCGCGCACGCCGGGGAGCCCGAAGCGATGCTGCGTTATGCGATGGGCGAAGCGTTCGGCATGCATGGCGTCAACTACGACTACCTGCGTTTACCGGGGTTCGAGAGCTGGCGACGCGAGGCGCCAGGCATGCTGCAGGCACTGATCGAGGCCGGCTATCCCGAGGCGGTGATCTACCGCATGATCGCCAACCAGTCGGGCTTCGGCGGACCGATGGCCAACCTGTTGCCGGCCGATCCGGTCCGGGACCAGGCCTACAGCGAATTGTTCCTGCTGCTCAACGTGGACTCGCCGCTGGTGGAAATGATGCGCACGCAGCTGCGCTCGCAGGCGGACGAGACGGTCGGTGCCCAGGCACGCCAACAGGCCGCGCGCTGGCACCAGGACCATTTCGGCGGCCGCACTTACGACTTCGAGGCGCTCAATGCCGAAGGCCAGGGCGGCTTCCCGGTGATGCAGGCGCACGGGGCCACCTGCAGTGTGCCCTTGGGCGAAGCCACGCCATGAACCGTCGCCGCCTGCCCTGGTTGATTGGTTTGTTGCTGGCGCTGGCCAGCGCATGGCTGCTGCGGACCTGGGTCTCGGGGGCGGGTGAGCCAGCCGCGTCGGTGGCGACCGAATCAGTGCCGGGCCCTGCGGAAACCGCCGTGGCCGAAACTTCGCCACCGCCAGGTGATCCGACGCCCGGCGAACCGCTGCCCGACGAGAGTCTGCCCCTGCCTCAGCGTCTCGCCGAACTCGAACGCCTCGCAAAGGCCGGCCATTCCCAGGCCAGCTGCCAGCTGGTGGTGGAACGACTGCGCTGCAGCTTCCTGCGCCGCTGGAATCCCGAAGCCGGGACACGATCCCGCGAACTGCGCTTCGAATCCGAGGGCCATCTCGACCTGGCCAATGAAATCGCCGAAGCCAGCCTGCTGCGCATCGAACAGAAACAGGCCTGCCGCAGCGCGCCTCCCATTGAATCGATCGACTCGCTGGCGCTGCTGGGGCCGGCGGCGGCCGCCGGCCATGCGCCCTCGGCGCTGCTGTATT
>CAZXTV010000056.1:8986-9495 GCA_964643705.1 uncultured Arenimonas sp.
GGCATCTTCCGGCATCCGCACTTCGATGCCTGGCGGCGCGACGCGGCGCAGCGCCTGCACGCCGCCTTCGAAGCCGGCCATCCCGGCGCGGCCCATGCCCTGGGCCGCGCCTACCGCGACGACAACGACTTCGCCAACGGCCTGGTTCCGGACGATCCGCGCCGGGCCTATCTCTACCTTCGCCTGGCCCGGCATTTGTCGGGCGGCAGGCGGCGCCTGGCTGAAAACTTCGACCTGGGCCTGGATGCGGACGAACGCGCGCGGTTGGATAGCGAGGCCGAGCGCCTGCATCGCGAACGTTTCGACGGACGTCGGTTCGACAGTCCGGAGCTCTCGGTCGGCAGCCCTTTCCAGCGCCCCGGGCTGGCCGCTTCAGAATTCTGCAGCGCGCCGCGGCCGCTATAATCGCCGGGCCCAGCCCCGCTTCGGGGAGTAGCCTGTCCCGGAGCCGTATTGGACGCCCTGTTCGTATCCACCCTTGCCGTCGCCATCGCCGAAATCGGCGACAA
>CAZXTV010000057.1:0-1050 GCA_964643705.1 uncultured Arenimonas sp.
TGGCCCGGGAAGGTGAAACGCTTGTCCAGCCGGCCGTCGAGCTTGGCCCAGGCGATCACCGAACCGGTCAGCGCGATCGAGCCGATCAGGGCGCCAGCCACGGCCAGCACCAGCACCGTCTGCGACGGCGCCACGCCCAGGGCGGAATAACGCAGCAGTTCGACCGCGCCGATCGCCGCTGCCGAACCGCCGCCCAGGCCGTTGTACAGCGCCACCATCTGCGGCATGTCGGTCATCGCCACGCGCTTGCCCGACCACCAGGCCACCGCGGTGCCCAGCACCACCGCCGCCAGGATCAGCGGCAGGTTGTGCAGCCCCGGCGTCGCGAAGGTCGCCAGCGTCGCCAGCAGCATGCCGGCACCGGCCCAGCGGATGCCGCTGCGCGCCGTCACCGGCGAGGCCATGCGCTTGATGCCCAGGATGAAAAGCAGCGCGGCGATCAGATAGCTGGCTTTCACCAGCAGCGGCAGCCAGCTCATGCGCCGCCTCCCTTCTTGCTGGACTTGAACATCTCCAGCATGCGTTCGGTCACCACGTAGCCGCCGGCGGCGTTGCCGGCGCCCATCAGCACCGCCAGGAAGCCGATGACCTTCTCGGCCGTGGTGTCGGCGTGGCCCAGCACCACCATCGCACCCACCAGCACGATGCCGTGCACGAAGTTGGAGCCCGACATCAGCGGCGTGTGCAGGATCACCGGCACCCGGCCGATGATTTCGTAGCCCGTGAAGGCAGCCAGCATGAAGATGTACAGCGCGACGAAACCGTCCATGTCCCCTCCCCGTGCGAAGGCGCTCGCCCTGGCATCATAACCGCTGCTTGAACGCGGGCCAGCGCCGGTTGCCGCACGGTCAACCCGGCGGCTGGCGATGCGTTATAAGGCCACATGCCCGGCCAGACCGCCTACCCGTGATGCCCTTCGACGCCGCCCCCGCCGCCGGACCCACCAGCCTCGATGCCTTCCTGGCCTCGGTCGAGCGCCGCGGTTTCCGCATGGCCGAGCTGGCGCTGGGCCACCGGGAGGACGCGCTGGACGCCGTGCAGGAAGCGATG
>CAZXTV010000057.1:1060-9454 GCA_964643705.1 uncultured Arenimonas sp.
CCGAGTGGACGCCACTGTTCTGGGCCATCCTGCGCCGCCAGGTGACCGACCGGCATCGCCGCAACGGCGTGCGTCGCAAGGTGATGGCGGTGCTGGGCCGGGACCAGGACAGCCGCGAGGATCCGCTGGAAATGTTGCCCGACCCGAACGAGGACCCGGCCCGGCGCCATGCCGATGGCGCTGCCTGGGCCGCGTTGGGAAAGGCCGTGCGGCGCCTGCCCAGGCGCCAGCGCGAAGCTTATTTGCTGCGCGAGCTGCAGGGCCTGGACGTCGCACAAACCGCGGCGGCCATGGGCTGCTCCGAAGGCTCCGTGAAAACCCACCTGTCGCGGGCGATGTCTGCCCTGCGCATCCACCTGGAGCAATGGCGATGAACCGCCCCGACCCCTCCCCCGACCGGGCCCGCGACCTGTTCGACCGCGCCAGCGACCGCCTGGACCAGGGCACCGCCTTCCGGTTGCGCCGGGCCCGCGAGGCCGCGCTGCGGCCGGACTCCGCAGCCACGGGGCGCCGGCTCTGGCCTGCGGGCGCGGTGACGGCCAGCGTCATGGCCCTGGCCCTGGCCTGGTGGATCCCATCGCGCATCGGCCCGGAATCCCCCGGCGCCCCGCCCTTGGCCAACGACGAGATCGAAGCCCTGGTGCTGGCCGAAGACGCCGAACTCTACGCCTGGCTGGCCGAAGCGCCGGTGGCGTCGCGCGGGGAGCCGCGATGACGCCGCGCCTGCCCTTGCCCGGCTTGCTCGCCATCGCCCTGGCCCTGGGGGTGTCGCTGCCGGTTTCCGCCCACGAGCGCGGCGACCGGGGCAAGGACCACTGGCACGAGTCGCCGCACCACGGTCCCGCCACCGTGCCGGCCGGCGTGGTCGTGCCGTCCTGGGACGAGCTGAGCCCGGAACAGCGCAAGCATCTTGAACGCCACGCGCAGGACTGGGACAGCCTGCCCGCCTCGCGCCGGGTGCACGCGCTGGAACGCGCGGAGCGGCGTGCGCGCTGGGAAGCCATGCCACCCGAGCAGCGCGCACGCCTCCGCCAGGGCATGCGCAACTACCGCGAGATGTCGCCCGAACAGCGCGAACAGGCGCGCCAGGCCATGCGCGTGATGCACGGCCTCCCCGCCCAACAGCGCGAGGCCCTCAAGAAGCAGTGGCGGTCGATGAGCCCGGAGCAGCGGCGGGCTTGGCTGGAAACCGGCGGCCCCGGGATTTCCCCGCCGCCGCAGGCCGACGCCGACTGATCAGCCGTCCCGGCGCGCGCCGTCGTGGGCCAGGCAGGTCCTGGCCAGCAGTTCGTCGTCCCAGTCCATCGCCAGCGCGCCGTCCTTGAGCGACAGCGCCAGGAAGTTCAAGACGTTGCGTGCGTACATCTCGCTGGCGTGCATCGCACCCTGGCTGGCCAGGTTAAGCGGGCCGGCGAAGGTGACGCCGGCCTGTTCGAAGGTTTCACCGGGCCGCGTGAGTTCGCAGTTGCCGCCAGTTTCAGCGGCCAGGTCGACCACCACGCTGCCCGGCTTCATGTTCGAAACCATGGCGGCGCTGATGATCTTCGGCGCCGGCCGGCCAGGCACCGCCGCGGTGGTGACCACCACGTCCACGGTCTTGAGGTGTTCGCCCAGGCGCCGCTGCTGTTCGGCGCGTTCCTCGGCGGTCAGCTCGCGCGCGTAACCGCCTTCGCCGGCGGCGCTGACGCCCAGGTCGAGGAACTTGCCGCCCAGGGACTCGATCTGCTCGCGGGTTTCCGGGCGCACGTCGAAGCCTTCGACCTGCGCGCCCAGCCGGCGGGCCGTGGCGATGGCCTGCAGCCCGGCCACGCCTGCGCCTATCACCAGCACCTTCGACGGCCGGATGGTGCCGGCCGCGGTGGTGAGCATGGGGAAATACCGCGGCGCCAGCTGCGCGGCCAGCAGCACCGCCTTGTAGCCGGCCATGCCGGCCTGCGAGGACAGCACGTCCATGGCCTGCGCACGGGTGGTGCGCGGCAGTTTTTCAAGGGGGAAGGCGGTGAGCTTGCCGTCGACGAAGGCCTGCACGCGGGCCGGGTCGGCGTGCGGCGCCAGCAGGCCGATGACCACGGTCCCTGGCCTGAGCCTGGCCAGGCGGTCGTTCGCCGGGGGCTGCACGCAGACCAGCACGTCTGCCTGGGCCAGCGCGGCGTCGGCATCGTCGGTGAATTCTGCGCCCGCGTAGGCAGCATCGGGGAAAAAGGCCGGGTCGCCGGCGCCGCATTCGATCAGTACCCGTGCGCCCAGGCCGGTCAGCTTGCGCGTGGTTTCCGGCGTCAGTGCGACGCGCCGTTCGCCCGGCGCGGTTTCACGGATGAAGACGATGCAGGCCGCCATGCGCGCCACTCCCCGGTTTGTCCGGCCTTGATGCTACCGGAAACCACGGCGCGCGCGGCAGGGATCAGGCCAGGTCTTCGCGCAGTTTGCCCATGACGCGATGCAGGACCTGGTCGAAGACCTGTTCCTGTTCGCGCACGAGCAGGTTGCCCGCCTGCTTCATGGCGGCCAGTTCCTCGACCGAGGCGACCAGCACGCGTACGCCGCGACGGTTGACGAACATCAGGCGCGAGGAGATCGGGCTGATCCAGGAAAGCTTCACCGGGTGGTGCTTGCCGTCTTCGCCGGCGATGTGGATCCAGGTGCCGATCTTGATCTGGCGCATCTGCTCGACATCGTTGTCGTTGACCTCGATGCCGGCTTTACCGCCCACGACCTCGAGCTTGGGCTTGAGATCGGCCAGCGCCGCCGCGACCACGGAGCGCCGGTCGGGCATCTGCACCACTTTGTCGTCGATGGGCGCTTGAACCGGCACTTCGGCCGGGGCCGGGGCCTGGCCACGGGCGCGGCGTCCAAGGCTGTCGGCCAGGCCGTGCATGACGTCCTGGGCGGCCTCGCCGATGATGCCGGAGCTGGCAAGCACGGTTTCGATCGGCTCACGCAGGGCCTGCACGGCGGGCGCGATGGCATCGGCCGTGTCGCCCGGCTTGGGCAACAGGCCCAGCAGCCGGTCGGCGACGGTCAGCGCGACCTGCCAGGAACCGCTGTCGGGACCCTCGCGCAGCGCGATCATCGAAAGGTGGTGGGTCCAGTTGCGCTCGAGGAAGTCGCGCATCGCCGGCGTCGGATCCAGGCCGCGGGTGCGCTGCTCGAGTTCGACCTTGGCCAGGTCGCGGGCTTGTTCCAGGCGCTCCTGGCCACGCTGGGCCTCGGCGGCGCGGCGTTCGGCCAGTTCGACCCGGCGACGGTGCTGTTCCAGGAACTGGCGCAGCTCCTGTTCCAGGGTCTCGAAGATCGCCAGGTCCTCGTTGAACTCGGAGATCAGGCGGTCGACGGTGTTTTCGGCCTTCTGCAGCAGCTCGCGCTCCTGCGGGCCTTCGCCGCGGTTGCCTTCCACGGCCTCGGCCAGGGAATTGAGCAAACGACGCGCCGGGTGGGTCTTGTAGAGGAACAGGCGGCGGTCCATGACCGCGGCCTTCACGAAGGGCACGACCAGGCGGGAAATCATCGTGCGGGCGGACTGCTCGAAGTCACGCTCGTCGAACATCACGTCGAACAGCATGCCGACCAGGTCGACCGCATCCTCGTCGGCCTGGCTGATGCTGACGTCTTCGGGCGGCAGGCCGATGCGGCTGGCGCCACGCAGGACTTCGTTCTTGAGCAGCGCGGCCAGGGAGACCTCGGGCCGGTCGAGCGCGTCGTTCACGGCCTGCGGCACGGTGGACTGCATGAGCGAGAGCAGCGACATCATTTCGTTGGACTGCAGCGGACGCTGGCCGCCGCCACCGGTCTGGCGACCGCCCTGCTGGCCGGACCCCGGCTGCGACGGACGCCAGGCGTGCAGGAGCTGCTGCAGCACTTCGAAAACAGCGCGGTCTTCCGCGGCCGCTCCTTCACTGGCTTCGCCGGCGCCGCCCCCGGGCATGTAGTCCGATGCCGCCGGGGCGTAACCATCGGCCGTGGCCGGCGGCACGTACTCGGGCTTGGGCTTGGGACGCTGGGCCGGCTTGGGCGCGGCCTTGTCGGAGCGGAAGCCCGCCGCCTCCAGTCGCGCGTTGAGATCGGTGAGCAGGTCGCGCAGGTCGTGGATGAGCTCGCGCTCGTAATACTTGAACAGCACCATGCGCACGTCGTCGGGCAAGTCGATGCCCTCGTGCGCGGCACCGATGGCGCCCGCCAGCGCATGGGCGCTGAGCGGGTTGTCGTCGTTCTCGAGCTTGGCCACGCCAACCATGCGGGCCAGCCGGCCAGCCAGCTCGTCGAGCTGGTTGCCGTGGATGCGGGTGATGGCTTCGGCGGTGAGGTTGGTGGCCAGCTGCTGCTCGAGTTCGGCTTCGGGCAGCAGGCTCAGTTCGGGCAGGCCCGACTGGCCTTCTTCAGGCTTGCGCGGGGCAGTGCGGGTTTCGAAAGAGGAAAAGCCCTTGTCGAGATAGTCGCGGAACCCGCGCTCGAGCGGGGCGCGCGAGGTGCGCAGGGCCCGCATGGCGAACAGGTAGGGCGAACCGTCGGGAACCCCGTCCTTCTTGGCCAGGTCGAACAGCCAGTCGTCGGCGCGCGCGAACACGCGGGCCAGCACGGCCTGCAGGTGCTCGGTGCTGCGGCGGCGCATCGCCGTCACCAGGTCCCGCGCGGAGGTCGGGGTGCTGGTCGGGGCGTTGCCGGATGTGGGGTTCTCGTTCATGGGCCTCTGCACGCCGGGGGGGGGACTACGCGCTATGGAGGGAGTCTGGGCAATCGTGCCACAGATAACTGTGAACCCATCCGCAAAATCGCTGATCGGGGGCCGGCATGGACGAATGGTAATCTTCCGCGGATGAACGCACTCCGATTCCTGCGGGAGCGCCGCTCGGTGCCCTCCCGCCTGCTTGGCGAACCCGGGCCGGACGGGGCCCAGCTGCGGGCCATGCTGGCCGAGGCCGTGCGCGTGCCCGACCACGGCAGGCTCACGCCCTGGCGCTTCCTGGCCATCCGGGGCGAGGCGCGCCACGCCCTGGGCGAACGCCTGGCGGCTCGCGCCCTCGAGAACGACCCCTCGGCCGCGCCGGCCGTGGTCGACAAGGACCGCCAGCGTTTTTCCCATGCGCCGCTGGTGCTGGTGGTGGTGGGCTGCCCGGTGCCGGGGCACAAGGTGCCCCTGCAGGAACAGCTGCTGTCGGGCGGGGCCGTGTGTTTCGCCCTGCTGCAGGCAGCCCAGGCCCTGGGCTTCGGGGCCCAGTGGCTGACCGGCTGGGCCGCCTACGACCCGCACATCCGCCGGATCCTTGGCCTGCGCGACGGCGAGCAGGTGCTTGGCTTCCTCCACGTCGGCACGCCGACCGAGCCGGCGCCGGAACGCCAGCGCCCGGACCCGGACACCCTGCTGGCGGAATGGCAGCCTTGAGCCGGCAGGTCCACCTGGTGGACGCCAGCCTGTACGTCTTCCGGGCCTGGCATTCGATGCCCGACGAGTTCCGCGACGTCGACGGCTGGCCGGTCAATGCGGTGCAGGGTTTCGCCCGCTTCGTGCTGGACCTGCTCGAACGGCAGAAACCCGAACGCATCGCCGTGGCCTTCGACGAGTCGCTGGAGTCGAACTTCCGCAATGCCCTGTACCCGGCCTACAAGGCCAACCGCGAGCCGGCGCCCGAAGAACTCAAGCGCCAGTTCGGCCACTGCCAGTCACTGTGCCGCGCGCTGGGCCTGGCGGTCCTGTCGGACGGGCGCTACGAAGCCGACGACCTGATCGGCGCCAGCCTCGCGCGGGTGCGCGCCGCCGGCCACGCCGGCCTGATCATTTCCGCGGACAAGGACCTGTCCCAGCTGCTGGCCGGCGACGACCAGCAGTGGGATTTCGCCCGCAACGAACGCTGGGGCGCCGACGGCGTGAAAGCGCGCTACGGCGTGCATGCTCACCAGGTGGCCGACTACCTGGGCCTGACCGGCGACGCCGTCGACAACATCCCGGGCGTGCCGGGCATCGGCCCCAAGACCGCGGCGATCCTGCTCGCGCATTTCGGCAGCCTCGATGACCTCTACGGCCGCCTGGACGAAGTGCCCTTCCTGCGCATGCGCGGCAGCGCCCAGCACGCGGGGCGCCTGCGCGAGCACCGGGACATCGCCCTGCTTTCGCGGCGCCTGGCGACCATCGCCGTGGACGCACCGCTGCCGGACGACCTGGGTCTTTGCGAACGCCGCGCCCCCGACCCGGCGGCCCTGGAAGCCCTCTGCGAACAGCTTCGTTTCGGCCCCCTGACCCGGCGACGCCTGCTGGCGACCTGACGCCGCCTGCCGCGCCGCGATACGATCCGCCGCATGAGCGATCAACCGGTGGTGATGTGCGAAGGGAAGTACCTGCGGCTGGTGAAGCACGGGCACTGGGAATACGCCGAGCGCACGAACGCCGGCAGCGCGGTGATCGTGATAGCGGTGACGCCGGAGCGGAACCTGCTGTTCGTCGAACAGTTCCGCATCCCGATGGGCGCGCCCACGATCGAGATGCCTGCGGGCCTGGTGGGCGACCTGGACAAGGCCGACACCATGGAGGAAGCCGCCAGGCGCGAACTGCTTGAAGAAACCGGCTGGCGCGCCGACGAGGTGAAAGTGCTGATGGTCGGCCCCACCAGCTCGGGCATGAGCAATGAAATGATCGCATTCGTGCGCGCCCGCGGCCTGACCCGCGTCAACGCCGGCGGCGGCGACGAAACCGAGGACATCACGGTGCACGAGGTCCCAGTCGACGAGGCCCCGCGCTGGCTCGCCGCCAAGATGGCCGCCGGCTACGCCATGGACCCCAAGCTCTGGGCCGGCCTGTGGCTGCTCGACCACGATCCCGACGGAACCCCGGCCTGATTCCAGCCCCCTGTAGGAGCGCCTTCAGGCGCGAATCTCGGCAAAGAAGGGATTCGCGCCTGAAGGCGCTCCTACAGGCTTCGGCGACTGCTCAGCGGAAGCCGTCGGTGGCGCGCACCAGGATGTCGGCGAGCTCGGGCTCGAAGGCCGAATGGCCGGACGTCGGCGCGATCTCGAGCCGGGCGCCTGGCCAGGCCTGCTTGAGGTCCCAGGCGTTCTGCACCGGACACACCACGTCGTAACGCCCGTGCGCGATCACGCCCGGGATGTCCTTGAGCCGGTGGGCGTCGCGAAGCAGCTGGTCGTCGGCGTCGAAAAAACCGCCGTTGACGAAATAGTGGCATTCGATGCGCGCGAAGCTGAGCGCGAAATGGGCGTCCTCGTGGCTGTGCACGAAGGCCTCGTCGGCCTGCAGGAAACTCGTGCTCGCTTCCCATACCGACCAGGTGCGCGCCGCCGCCAGCCGCGTCGCCTCGTCGTCCGAGGTCAGCCGGCGGTGGTAGGCGCTCATCAGGTCATGGCGCTCGACCGGCGGGATCGTTTCGAGGTAACGCTGCCAGGCCTCCGGGAACAGGCGCGAAGCGCCCTGCTGGTAGAACCACTCCAGCTCCCAGCGCCGCAGCATGAAGATGCCGCGCAGCACCAGTTCGCTCACCTGCCCCGGGTGGGCCTGCGCGTAGGCCAGCGCCAGGGTCGAACCCCAGCTGCCACCGAACACCTGCCAGCGCGCCACGTCCAGGTGCCGGCGCAGCTTCTCGATGTCGGCCACCAGGTCCCAGGTCGTGTTGTCCACCAGGTCGGCGTGCGGCGTCGACCGGCCCGCCCCGCGCTGGTCGAACAGGATGATCCGGTAGGCGTCGGGGTCGTGGAAACGCCGCATCTTGGCGCCGCAACCGGCGCCCGGCCCGCCGTGCAGAAGCACCACCGGCTTCCCCTCGGGGTTGCCGCACTGCTCGTAGAAGAGCCGGTGCCGGCTGTCCACCTGCAGGAAGCCGCTGTCGAAAGGTTCGATGTCCGGATACAGGCCGCGCATGCCGTTCTCGCCGGTGGAGGGGGAGCCGGGATTCTAGCCCGCGCCGCCGCGGCGCCCCAGCGCTTGAACTGCAACACCATGGGCGTATGCTCAAGCCCTGATGGGCATACCGCCGACCCGCTTGAGTCTGGTGGGTTCCGGGAGCAGCCCCCACCCGGCCGGGGCCCCGTCTTTCCTCGAAACCGCCCTGCCGCGGGTTCTTTCCCTCGACGCGCATGGCCGGATCCTCGACTGGATGCACTGGCAGGACGCCGTTTGCCTGTACGTGCGCGGCGCCGTCGCCTGGACCCTTGGCGATCCGTGCCTGGTGGTCCGCGGAGGCACCAGCCGCGCAAGCGGCCTGCAAAGCTTCGTCGAACTGCACCCCATCGTGGCCGGCCGAAGCCACGCCCAGGCCAAGGCCCTCGACCCCTCGCCGTCGCTGAGCAACACCGCGCTGTTCGCCCGCGACCGCAACCTGTGCATGGACTGCGGCAAGGAGCACGGCCGCCATTCGCTCACCCGCGACCACGTCGTGCCGGTTTCCCGCGGCGGCC
>CAZXTV010000058.1:0-9288 GCA_964643705.1 uncultured Arenimonas sp.
CATCTGCGCACCCGCGACGCGATGGGACGCCTGGGCGGCGACGAGTTCGCCGTGCTGCTCGACTCGACGCGCCCGGAAGGCGCGCTGCGTGCGGCGGAAAAGCTGCAGCGTGCACTGGCTTCGTTCGTATTTCGCTGGGAAGGCCGCAATTTCACCCTGACCGCCAGCATCGGCATCGTCGAGATCGATGCGCTGGCACCAGATGTCGGCTGGCTGCTGCGTGCCGCCGACACGGCTTGCTATCTAGCCAAGGAGGAAGGTCGCAACCGCATTCGGGTGTACGTCGAAAGCGACCAGGCCATGGCGCGTCGACGCAGCGAAATGGAGTGGGTCGGCGAACTGCGCCGCGCCCTCGACGAAGATCGCGTCAGCGTGCATGCGCAGCGCATCGAATCCACGGCCGGAACATCCGGGCTGCGCTTCGAGGCCCTGGTGCGTCTGGTCGATGGTGCTGGAAGGCTGCGCAATCCGGCCGAATTCCTGCCGGCTGCCGAGCGCTATGGCCAGGCCCTTGCGCTGGACCGTCGCGTGCTGGAACTCACCCTGCTGGAGCTGGCACGTCATCCGCAGAGCCTGGCACAGCTGGAGCTTTGCCATATCAATGTGTCAGCGCAGTCGATGGGCGACGAGGAGTTCCGCCGCCAGGTCGCCGAACTGCTTGATGCCAGCCCGGTTGCTGGCGAGAAGCTGTGCTTCGAGCTCACAGAAACGGCCGCCATTGCCGACCTTCCACACGCACGCCGCTTTATCGAGGCGGTGCGCGCACGCGGCTGCAAGGTGGCGCTGGATGACTTCGGCAGTGGCCTGTCGTCCTACGGCTACCTGAAGCAGCTGGACTTCGACATCCTCAAGATCGATGGGGTGTTCGTGCGCGACATGCTGACCGATCCGGTGGATCAGGCCGTCGTGCGCTCGATCCGCGAGATCGGCTTTGCCTTGGGCAAACAGACGATTGCCGAGTGGGTTGAGAACGACGAAGTGCGGCAGTTGCTGAACGAGATCGGCGTGGATCTGGTGCAGGGCTTCGCGGTACACGAGCCCTGCCCGCTTGGCGAACTGCTGACCGAGATCGAGGTTTCCGGCGCGAGCAAGGAATCCGAAACACGCCCGTAGGCTGGGCCTTGGCGCACCGACTACGCGATGCCCTGAGAGCGGGAACACCGCAATACCCGGCAACGGTAGGCCGATGCCCAGCCTACCGAGCAGCGCCGCAGGAGCGGCGCTCTCAGTCAATCAAGGGCGTCGTTTTACGCGAACGGATCCTGCAGCACGATGTTGGCGTCGCGGTCGGGGCCGGTTGACACCATGGCCAGCGGGCAGCCGACCAGCTCTTCCAGCGAGCGCAGGTAGGCGCGTGCCGCCGGCGGCAACTTGCTGAACTCGCGAATGCCATGAGTGGATTCGCTCCAGCCGGGGAACTCCAGGTAGACGGGTTCGCATTCATCCCAACCGGCCGCATCCAGCGGTGCGTACTCGGTTTCCTTGCCGCGATAGCGGTAGGCAATGCACATCTTCAGGCTGGGCAGACCGTCAAGCACGTCAAGCTTGGTGATGCACAGACCGGAAATACCGTTGATCGCCACGGCACGCTTCAGGGCCACCAGATCGATCCAGCCGCAGCGCCGCGGGCGGCCGGTGGTGGCGCCGAATTCGGCGCCGCGCTTGCGGATGTCCTCGCCCATGGCATCGTGCAGCTCGGTCGGGAACGGCCCGCCGCCGACGCGCGTGGCATAGGCCTTGGCGATGCCCAGCACGTAGTCGATGGCATCGGCGCCGACGCCGGTGCCGGCCATGGCGCCGCCGATGGTGGTGTTGGACGAGGTGACGTAGGGATAGGTGCCGTGGTCGATGTCGAGCAGCGAACCCTGCGCGCCTTCGAACATGACCCGCTTACCCTGCTTGCGCAGCTCGTGCAGGATGCCGGCGACGTCGGCCTTCATGGGGTCGACGTACTTGCCGAATTCCAGGGCTTCGTCGAGGGTCTTCTGGAAGTCCACCGCCTCGACGCCCAGGTACTTGGTGAGCACGAAGTTGTGGTAATCCATGGTTTCGCGCAGCTTGTCGGCGAGTTCCCTGGGGTAATTGAGGTCGGCGACGCGGATGCCGCGGCGCGCCACCTTGTCTTCGTAGGCCGGGCCAATGCCACGGCCGGTGGTGCCGATGGCCTTGCCGCCGGCGGCCTTCTCGCGCGCCTGGTCCAGGGCGATGTGGTACGGCATGATCAGCGGCGTCGCCGGGCTGATCTTCAGGCGCGAGCGCACTTCCACGCCGTTTTCCTCGAGCTGGCCGATTTCCTTCTGCAGGGCCGCCGGGCTGAGCACCACGCCGTTGCCGATCAGGCACAGCGCGCCTTCACGCAGGATGCCCGAGGGGATCAGGTGCAGCACGGTCTTCTTGCCCTTGATCACCAGGGTGTGGCCGGCGTTATGGCCGCCCTGGAAGCGCACGACGGCGCCGATTTCCTCGGTGAGCAGGTCGACGATCTTGCCCTTGCCCTCGTCGCCCCACTGGGCACCCAACACCACGACCGACTGACCCATGACCTGCACTCCGAATAAGGATTGGCGACGGGGCGACGGCATCGGGCCGCTTGCCAGGGCCCAGACACGGAAAAAGCCGGAGGTCGCCCCGGCTTTGGGAAATTATCCGCGTTTTATCCGGCCGGGGCTAGCCCGGCCCGGAGGTCGCCTGGCCAGGGCCGGGATTCAGGCCCGGACCCACTGCAGGGCCAGCAGGCCCAGGCCGATCATCACGGCCCCGGCGATGCGCAGGGGCCGGTCGCCCATCTCCATCAGCTGGGCCACCGCCCGCTTCCAGGCGCCCGGGGCCGCGAACAGCAGCAGCCCCTCCAGCACCAGGACCAGGCAAAGGGCCGCCCAAAGGTCAGGCATGGCTCAGCGCCCGCTGTTTTCCATGTAGCGCAGGAACTCCGAATCCGGGTCCAGCACCAGCACCGTCTGGCCATCGGCCATGGCGTTGCGGTAGAGCTCGAGGCTGCGATAGAACGCGTAGAACTCCGGGTCGCCGCCATAGGCCGCGGCGGAGATCTCGGCGGCGCGGGCGTCGCCTTCACCGCGCAGCTTCTGGGCGTCCCGCTCGGCCTCGGCCACGGTGACCACGCGCTGGCGGTCGGCTTCCGAGCGGATGGTTTCGCTCAGCTCCACGCCTTCGGCGCGCAGCTGGTTGGCGACCTGGGTGCGCTCGGTGCGCATGCGGCTGTAGACCGTGGTGAGGATGTTGCTGTCGTCGGGCAGGTTGATGCGCTTGATGCGCACGTCCACCACTTCCACGCCCAGGGACTGGGCGCTTTCATTGACCTTCTTGAGGAAGGCACCCGACAGCTCGGCGCGACCCGCCGACACCACTTCCTGCAGCGTGCGCTGGTTGATTTCGTTGCGCAGGGCGTTCTTGACGATAGGGGTCAGGCGCTGGCGCGCGGCTTCTTCGCTGCCGCCGCTGGCGGCGCGGTAGTAGGTGGCCACGTCCTTGATGCGCCATTTGACGAAGAAGTCGACGCTGACGTCCTTCTTTTCCGACGTCAGGTAACGCTCCGGCTGGTCGTCGAGCGAGAGGATGCGCTGGTCGAACTTGCGCACCTCTTCCACCAGCGGCCACTTGAAGTGCAGGCCGGGCTGGATGTCGGCGCGCACGACGCGGCCGAGGTTGAGCACGATCGCGGTCTGGCTTTCATTGACGACGTAGACCGAACCCATGGCCGCCAGCAGCGCGGCGATGGCGACGAAGATGATCACGGCGAAACGATTCATGTCAGCGGCCTCCCTGGCGGCGGGTGTCGCGGGCTTCCGGCTCCGGCTCGGACGCCGCCTGGGTCGCCGGCAGGCGCAGCACCGGGGCCTCGGTCGGGATGCGGGTGCGGTTGGTCTCGCCACCCAGCGGCAGGTACAGGATGTTGTCCTCGCCGGCGATCACCTTCGGGTTGGCCGACAGCACTTCCTGCATGGTTTCCAGGTACAGGCGCTTGCGCGTCACTTCCGGCGCCTTGCGGTACTCGTCGACCAGCAGGGTGAAGCGTTCGGCGTCACCCTCGGCGCGTGCAATGGCCTGGGCGCGGTAACCCTCGGCCTCGGTGCGCATGCGCGCGGCGACACCGCGGGCTTCCGGGACCACCTTGCTGGCGTAGGCGCGGGCTTCGTTCTGGATGCGGTCCTTGTCCTCGCGGGCGGCGATGGCGTCGTCGAAGGCTTCCTTCACTTCCTCCGGCGGGCGCGCGTCCTGCAGGTTGAAATTGATCACCGTCAGGCCGGTCTGGTAGAAGTCCAGCGACTCCTGCAGGCGCTGCTGCGCCTCGATCACCAGCTGGGCGCGGTCGAACAGCACGGTGTCCATGGTGTTGCGGCCAACCACTTCGCGCACGGCGCTTTCGGCCGAATCGGTCAGGGTCTGCTCGGGATTGACCGAACCGAACAGGAAGGTGCGCGGGTCGGTACGGCTGAACTGCACGTTGAACTTGATGTCGATCAGGTTTTCGTCCTGCGTCAGCACGCGCACCTGGTCGGTCATTTCCACGACCTCGGTGGCGGGCACGACGTAAACCGACTCGATGGGCCAGGGCCACTTGAAGTTCGGGCCCGGCATCATGATGCGGTTGAACTCGCCGAAGCGCAGCACGACGCCGCGCTGGCGTTCGTCCATCAGCTTGAAGCTGTTGAACACCAGCCAGATGCCGAACAGGCCGATGATCCAGGGCACCGGGTTGAAACCGCCGGACGAATTCGAGCCGCGGCCGCGGTTGCCACCGCCGCCGCCACCGAACATGCCCTTGAGGCGGTTCACGAAGGCTTCGACCTCGTTGCCGGGGTCCTTGCCTTTCCAGGGATCTTGATTGCCTTTTCCAGGCTGGTTCCAGGCCATTGCTTGCTCACGCATCAGTTGGTCTCGGGATTGTAGGTAGGGGCGACGGGGGCCACAAGCAAGAGCTCGGACAAAAAATCGCCTCCCGCTTCGGCCGCCAGGCGCTCGGCGACCGCTCGCGGCAGGTCGATTTCAAGGCGCCAGCCGGTTTCGTCGCTTGACTCCGCCTTCACGGCGCCGACTTCGTGAAGACGCGCACGCAGGCGGCCCTGGGAGGGCCCAAGGGCCAGTTCGCCGGCCACGCGGTGGTCCAGGAACCGGTCGGTCAGCAGCTCCCGCAGGCCGTCCAGGCCTTCCCCGGTCTTGGCCGACAGCCAGACCCGTTCACGGCCTTCGACCTCCGGGTCGCGCCGCGGCGCGGCACCCTCGATGCGGTCGATCTTGTTGAAAACCAGCACCTGGGGGATGTCGCCAGCGCCGATTTCCTCCAGCACCGCGTCCACCTGGCCGATGCGTTCGTCGCGCAGCTCGTCGGCGGCGTCCACGACATGCAGCAGAAGGTCGGCGTCGCGGGCCTCGGAAAGCGTGGAGCGGAAGGCCGCGACCAGTTCATGCGGCAAGTCGCGCACGAAGCCGACCGTGTCCGACAGCACCAGCGGCGCCACGCCCTCGATCCGGCGGGTGGTCGGGTCGAGCGTGGCGAACAGGCGGTCGTCGGCGTACACGCCGGAATTGGTCAGGATGTTGAAGAGCGTGGACTTGCCGGCATTGGTGTAGCCGACCAGGGCCACCCGCGGGATGTCGTTGCGCAGGCGGGCGCGGCGCATCTGGGTGCGCTGCACTTCGACCTTGTCCAGGCGCGCCTGCACTGATTCGAGCTTCTTCTGCAGCATGCGCTTGTCGAGCTCGAGCTGGGTTTCGCCCGGGCCGCGCAGGCCGATGGCGCCGCCGCGCTGGCGTTCGAGATGGGTCCAGCCACGCACCAGGCGCGTGGCCCAGTGCTTGAGCTGGGCCAGTTCGACCTGCAGCTTGCCTTCATGGCTGGCCGCGCGCTGGGCGAAGATGTCCAGGATCAGGCCGGTGCGGTCGACGACGCGGCGCTTGAGCTCGCGCTCGAGGTTGCGCTCCTGGCCCGGGGTCAGCAGCACGTTCACCAGCACCAGGTCGGCCTGGGTCGCCTCGCAGGCCGACTTGACCTCCTCGAGCTTGCCGGTGCCGATGTAATACGCCGGGTTCGGGCGCTCCACGCGCGCCGGCACGGTGCCGACCACGGTGGCACCGGCCGAGTGGGCCAGCTCGGTGAATTCCTCGAGGATCGACGGGTCCTGCGTGCCCGGCGGGTGCGGCTGCACCAGCAGGGCGCGTTCGCCCTTGCGGGCACGTTCAAACATCAGCGGTCACGTGAATCAATCGTCCTGGCCCGCTTCGTCTTCGTCGCCCGGAGCAACCTGGCCGCCGCCCGGGCCGATGCGCACGTTGCGCGCCGGAACGACGGTGGAAATGGCGTGTTTGTAGACCATCTGGCTGACCGTGTTGCGCAGCAGCACCACGAACTGGTCGAAACTCTCGATCGTGCCCTGCAGCTTGATGCCGTTGACCAGGTAGATCGAAACAGGGATGCGCTCGCGGCGCAGGGCGTTCAGGAAGGGATCCTGGAGGGATTGGCCTTTGGACATCGGTGGACTCCGTCTTCTTATTGTGGCGCGCCAGCGGGGCGCGATTTGCGGCCAAAGGGTCCAGGGCCGCGAATGCCCGGAAGTCTAGCAGCTAGAACCCGGCGGGGCGGGCCAGGAAGGCCGCCAGGCGCTGGTCCGCGAGGGCACGTTCAGCCTGTGGATCCACCCACAGGGCCTCGGTGCGCGCGCGCAGCCAGGTGAGTTGGCGCTTGGCCAGTTGCCGGGTGGCGGCGATGGCCTGGTCCCTGAACGTGGGGGCGTCGGTGAGCCCTTCAAGGTGTGCCCAGGCCTGTCGGTAACCCACCGCACGCATGGACGGCAGGTCCGGGTGTAGGTGCGGATCAGCGCGCAGCCGCCGCACTTCGTCCAGGAAACCTTGTTCGAGCATCTGGTCGAAGCGTTTTTCGATGCGCGCATGCAGCACGGCGCGGTCCGCGGGCGCCAGCACCAGGCGCAGCACCCGGAACGGGAACCGGCGGCGCTCGCCCGCCTGCTGCCAGTCGCTGATCGGCCGGCCGCTGAGCCGCCAGACCTCCAGGGCGCGGGTGATCCTCTGGCTGTCGCCGGGTTTTATTCTTATGCCGGCCGCAGGATCGCTGGCCGCCATCTGCGCATGCAGTGCCGGCCAGCCCTGTTCGGCCGCCTCGGCGATGATGCCGGCGCGGATTTCGGGGTCGGCTTCGGGCAGCTCCGACAGGCCGTCGAGCAACGCGCTGAAATACAGGCCGGTGCCGCCGACCAGCAAGGGCACCCGGCCCCGTCCGGCCAGGGCCAGCATCGGCGGCAGCGCTTCGCGGGCGAAATCGGCGGCCGAGAACACTTCATGCGGGTCACGCACGTCCACCAGGTGGTGCGGTGCCAGCGCCCGCGTGGCGGCGTCGGGCTTGGCCGAACCGATGTCCAGGCCGCGGTAGACCAGCGCCGAATCGACGCTGATCACCTCGGTGTCCAGCTGCCGGCACCAATCCACCGCCAGCGCCGTCTTGCCCGAGGCCGTGGGCCCCATCAGGGCAACGGCCAGCGGGCGGGTATCGCGCATCGTTCAGACCTCGCTGCGCCGCAGTTCGGCGTGCACGGCGTCGAACTGGCCCAGCATCGCCGGCGACGGCGCGCCGCCGAAGCGGCTGACCAGCACGATCGCCAGCGTCGCCAGCGCCACGCCCGGCACCATCTCGTAAAGGCCGGTGTCGAGCTGTTTCCAGCCGATCACCACCAGCGCGCCGACGATCATGCCGGCCAGGGCGCCGTTGCGTGTGGTGCCCTTCCAGAACAGGGACAGGGCCACCACCGGACCGAATGCGGCGCCGAAGCCCGCCCAGGCGTAGCTGACGAGGCCCAGCACGCGGCTGTCGGGATCGGCAGCCAGCCAGATCGCCAGTATCGCCACCGCCAGCACCGACAGACGGCCCACCCAGACCAGCTCCTTGTGGCCCGCCTTCGGCCGCAGGAACCCCTTGTAGAAGTCTTCGGTGACCGCACTCGAGCACACCAGCAACTGGCTGCTCAGGGTGCTCATCACCGCCGCCAGGATCGCCGACAGCAGGAAACCGGCCACCCAGGGATTGAACAGCAGCGTCGAGAGCTCGATGAAAACGCGCTCGGGGTTGCCCGCCACTTCCGCCGAACGGGCGGGGTTGGCCTCGAACCAGGCAATGCCGAAGAAGCCAATGCCCATCGCGCCAGCCAGGCACAGGACCATCCAGGTCATGGCGATGCGGCGCGCGGGCTTGATGGTGCGTATCGATTCGGCCGCCATGAAACGCGCCAGGATATGCGGCTGGCCGACGTAACCCAGGCCCCATGCCAGCAGCGAAACCACGCCAAGCGCGGTGGCGCCCTTGAAGAACTGCAAGTTCTCGGGATTGACCTGCTCCACCAGCGCGATGCTGGCCTCGGGACCGCCGAGCTTGAGCACCACCAGGACCGGGGTCAGGATCAGGGCGAAGAACATCAGCGTCGCCTGCACCGCGTCGGTCCAGCTCACGGCCAGGAAGCCGCCGACGAAGGTGTAGAGGATGGTCGCCGCGGCGCCGTACCAGATCGCCTGGCTGTAGGGAACTTCGAAAACCGATTCGAACAGGCGCGCACCGGCAACCATGCCTGCGGCGCAGTACACCGCGAAGAAAACCAGGATGATGGCCGCCGACACCGAGCGCAGCATCTTGTTGCGGTCCTCGAAGCGGTGCGTGAAGTAGTCCGGCAGGGTCAGGGCGTTCTGGCTGCGCTCGGTGTACAGGCGCAGCGGCGCGGCGATGTAGCGCCAGTTGGCCCAGGCGCCGATCACCAGGCCCACGGCGATCCAGCCTTCGGAAAGACCGCCGAGGTAGAACGCACCGGGCAGGCCCAGCAGCAGCCAGCCGCTCATGTCCGAGGCACCCGCCGACAGCGCCGTGACGAAGCTTCCCAGGGAGCGACCGCCCAGGATGTAGTCGTCGAAATTCTTGGTGGAATACCAGGCCACGAAGCCGATCCCGACCATGCCAAGGAGGTAGATGGCGAAGGTGATGTGCAGCGGGGACGTCCAGTCCATGGGGGCTCCTGGGAGTGCGGGTGGCCAGTTAGCTTAACGACTTCGCCAACCCGCCGCCCCTTCAAGGACCCGGCGTCCGGGGTATGCTGGACCCGGGTTAACGTGGGTCCGACCGCCGTGCCGAACGTCAAGCGCCTCGCCTTCCTGCTGGTTTTCGTGGTGCCTGCACTGATGCCGCTGGCCGCCTGGCTGGGCGAGCTCACGGCGCGTCCGGACCTGATGGCCTGGTTCCCGCTGTTCTTCCTGTTCGTGCTGCTGCCCGCGGCCGAC
>CAZXTV010000059.1:0-9267 GCA_964643705.1 uncultured Arenimonas sp.
CAGCCTCGATGCCACCACCAGCGCCCTGCTCACCGACGGCACGGACACCATCTCGTGGGCCGAGATCCTGACCTCCAGCTCGGACGCCGCCCTTGATGTTCCGGCCATCGTTGACATCGGCACCGGCGCCGCCGAGTCGATCACTGCCAACGTCGGCAGCCGCGTCGTCAGCCGCACCGCCGACTGGACCTTCCAGTACGACAACACCGACGTGGTCGCCGCCGGCACCTACACCGGCCGGGTCACCTTCACCGCCGCCAACCCGTAACCGGGCATGGTCAGAACCCGCGGGGCCGGCCATGCCGTCCCCGCGGTACACTGCGTCAGCCACCGGCCCCCGACCATGCGCGTACTGCCCTCCTTCGTGATTGCCGCAGCCGGCCTTGTCGCCGCCGGTGATGCGGACGCGTACATCGTCAACATCGACCGGGGCCCCGAAATGGTGTACCTGAGGGTCGGCGACGGCAATTTCAGCGGCCTCTACAGCGCCGGCGGCACGCCGCAGGCGGGCGGGGCCATCAGCCGGGTCGCGGTCACGGTGCCGCAGGCGGCCGTCGGCAACGGCACGCCGCAGGTGATGACCGCCAACAGCCGTGTCACCAGCGACTGGGACGGCTACCTGATCTGCAATCCCGGCCAGCTTTACGTCGGCGGTTTCTACCGCCGGTCCAACAACGGCAACGTCAACGCGACGCTCACCGTCACCGCGCCGGCTTCGCTGGTCAACGCCAACGGCGACCTCATCCCGATTTCCGACATCAGCTGGACCAGCTCTGGCAATGGCGACGGCGGAGCCACCCAGCCCGTCCCGTCCGGCACCTTCCAGGCCGGCACCAGCACGCTGGCCAACGATTTCCTCCGCAATACCTGGCGCGAAAGCTGCCTGACCTTCCGCTACGCCAATACCCAGCTCGCGGCCGGCGGCACCTACACGGCGCGCGTCACCTACACCCTGACCGCGCCATGATCCGCAGCCTCGCCATCGCCATGCTGCTCTGGGCTACGGCGACCGCCGTCCAGGCCCAGCAGGCCGTGCGCATGGACGATTCGTCGAGCCAGGTGATGTCCGGCCTGGTGCGAATGAACTGGGAAGATCCGGCGCCGGGCCGCAGCGACATGCTGGTGGGCCAACTGACCGTGCTGGTGCGCCTGGACACCTCTCCCTTCAAGGGCCGCAGCGGGCGCATCTACCACGCGCTTGGCCGCCAGGCGACGCCGGTCGAGGCCAGTTGGACCACGCGCGGCCCCCTGCTTCCGGGCGCGGTGCGCGAAGGCGAACGCACCCTGGTCTACGCCGGCCCGATCACCACCGACATGATCGAAGACACCTTCGTGCTGACCCTGCGTGCGGACGCGAGCCTGCTCTCGCGCCCCGAGCAGCTTGAATTCCACTTCGAGTTCGAGGCAGAAGGTTCCTGATGCGCGCGCTCGCCCATCGCCTGGCCCTGCTCGCGCTGGTGGCGCTGCCGGCCCTCGCCCAGGCCCAGTTCTCCGCGCAGATCATGCCGCCGCGTTTCGAGGACAGCGCCAAACCCGGCGAGGTCTACCGCGAGGTGATCGAGATCTCGAACATCGCCCCCGTCCCTCTGCGCATGACGGTGTCGACCGCTGACTGGTCGCTCAACGCCGAAGGTGGCGTGGCTTTCCAGGCCTCGCTGGCCGACCGGAGCTGCCGCCCCTGGACCGCGCTGGAAGCGACCGAAATCGAGGTGCCGGCCGGCGGCAAACGTCGTTTCCGCTTCGAAGTGCGCGTGCCGGCCGATGCCGCCAGCCAGCAGTGCCGGTTCGCCGTAATGTTCGAAGGCGAGCCGACGCCGGTGCCTGGCGTCGCCCTGCCGGTCGCCGGCCGCATCGGCATCATCGTGTACCTGGACGTCGGCGATGCCCGCGCCCAGCTGAGCGTGGTGGGAAGCGGCGTTGTCGAGGAAGGCGGGCGACCCCTGCCGATGCTGCGGATACAGAACAGCGGCAACGCACACGGCCGCATCGAGGGTTTCATCGACGCCGTCGACGCCACCGGCGAGCGCTGGACGTTGGCGCCCGCGGGCAACCCGATCCTGCCGGGCGTGACCCGCGACATCCCGTTGTACCCGGTCGTCAACGACGACGAACCCATCGTGCTTGCCTTCCCGATGAAGGTGAAGGGCAAGCTGGAGTGGCGCGGCCAGTCCATCGACATCGACGCAACGGCCGACCGATGACCGCAAGCCGCCTTCCTACCGCGATGCAGTTGTCCGCCTGCATCGCGCTGGCCCTTGCTGCCTTGCCTTCCTACGCCCGGCCCCTGCTTCAGGCGCCCGAGCCCGAGGGCGAACCCTGGTCCGACAACGTCATCGCGCCCGAAGACCTGGCGCCCCTGCCGCTCGACCCCGAGGCCAACTTCGATCCCTCGGGCCTGCCGCGGTCGTTCCAGGCGGAACTCCTCGCCAGCCGCACCGAACGCGGCGACGACAGCTTCAATGAGTTCGGCCTGCGCTTCGGCGGCTTCCGCGAAACACAGGACCACGGCTCCTTTTCGCTCGACGCCACCGTGCTGCAGTCGGATCGCCGCAAGGATGGAGACTCCGAAATTGGCGGCACCGCCACGCTGTGGCAGCGCGGCCTCTTCCTCGATGGCGGTTGGCGCGGCAACAACGGCCTGGGCGTGCTCAACACCCCTGCCCCGTCCTTGCTGCGCGAACAACAGCGCTTCTTCCTGCCCAGCGTGCCCTTCGCAGGCGCCAGCACCGAGTGGGTGCGCGGTCGCGAAGACCTGGTGCTGCAGGGCGGCCTCGGCCGCGCCGGCGTATTCAACGGCGCGCGCGTGGTCGGCTTCGAACTTGCCGACGGCAACGTCGGCACCGTCGGCGTCCAGTGGAAGCCCGCGGAAGGCTGGCGCGCGGCCATTTCGGCCCTGGCGACCGACGGCCTGATCGTTCCCGATGATTTCGGCGGCAGCTTCTTCCAGGACGGACGCACCGAAGCCGTGCACGGCGCCGTCGCCTGGTCGAACACCGGCAACGCCGTCAACCTGAACCTGCAGGCCAGCGACGGTTACCTGGGCAGCGCCGCCGGCGCCTGGATGGATGTTCGCCACGAACGTGGGCGCTTCACCCATCGCTACGGCGTCTTCAACCTCCAGCCGGACCTTGCCTGGGGCGCGCAACCGATCAGCGACGACAGCCGCGGCGCTTATTACCGGGTCGCCTACCAGCACGCCCGCTGGTCCTGGTCGGCAGGCCTCGACCGGGTCACCAGCATTTCCGGCGACAGCTTCGACGGCTGGTATGGCTCGGGTTACGCCCGCTACCAGGCCACCGCCTCCCTGGGCTACGGCGGCAACCTGGCCCTGCGCAGCTCGGACGGCCAGGACGCCGTTTCCGCCCTTTGGTTCGTGGACAAGACCACGCAATGGGGCCAGAGCCGACTGCAGCTCGAACAGGTGCACACGCGCGGCAGCTCGAATGACGACGACAGCTGGGAGCTGAGCTTCGACCAGACCCTGCCGCTGCGCCAGGGCCGGCGCCTCACCCTGACGACGTCCTATGGCCAGGTGGCCTACGAAGGGGAGAAGGCAAGCGCGGTCGCCTCCGTGGCGGCCTACGGCGGCCTCGACCTTGGGTCGCGGGTCACCCTCGACGGCACGGCACGCTGGACCGAAGGCGACGCCTTCCGCGGCGCCGACCTGAACCTCAACCTGGCCTGGCGGCTTTCCGGCCGCTGGTCGCTGGTCGCGACGATCTACGAAAACCAGGGGTCGCAGCGTTCGCCCTTCATCCTCGACCCGCTGGCCACCGAGCAGCCCTTCGTGAACCTTCCGCGCGACCGTTCGTTCTTCCTCAGCCTGCGCTACGACCGCCAGGCCGGCACCAGCGCCGGCGTGCTCGGCGGCCCCCCGGGCGGCGCCGCCGGCAGCGTCAGCGGCAGCGTCTTCCTGGACGAAAATGGCGACGGCGAACGTTCGGCGTCCGAACTTCCGGCGGCCAACGTCACCGTGCTGCTCGATGGCCGCTACGCCGTGCGCACCGACAGCCAGGGCGAGTTCGAATTCCCGCGTGTCGCGGTCGGTGCGCACACCGTGGAAGTGGTGCCCGACAACCTGCCGCTGCCCTGGTTCCTGGACGAAGACGGTGGCAGCCAGCCCGTTGAAGTGCGCGTTCGTGACACCACCCGCATCGAAATCGGCGCGAGGCGGCAGCGATGACGGCCCGCGCGTATGTCATTCCACGCAATCGCGGCCTGATCCTGCGCCTGCTGGTGATCTTCCTGGCCGTGGCGCTGGCGGTGGGCCTGCAGGCCGGTGAAGGCCTGGCGGCCGGCCATCGCACCAACAACCCGGCGCCCGCCCCGGCGGCGCAAGAGGTGGGCTGCGCGCCCCAGGTGCCGCTCAGGCACCCGGCCCTGCCCGGCCTGGCTCAGCCCAGCGACGCGCCCAGCAGCGAAGCCAGCAGCGGCTGCAGCCGGCCGGCCCTGTCCGGCTCGTAACGCCCGGCGTCCTCGTCCATGTAGCAGGGCTGGGCGATCTCGAGCTGGATCGCTTCCACGCCCTGCGCCGGCTGGCCGTAGTGGCGGGTGATGTAACCGCCCTTGAAGCGACCGTTGGCTACCCAGGTGTAGTCCGATTGCGCCGCCAGCACGGCTTCCAGCCGCGCCTGCGTTTGCGGCGTGCAGCTGTCGCCGGCGGCAGTGCCCAGGTTGAGGTCGGGCAAGCGGCCTTCGAACAGGAAGGGCAGCACGCTGCGGATCGAGTGGCCTTCCCAGAGCACCACGCGCTCGTGCGCGCGACGCAGGCGCTGCAGTTCTTCTTGCAGGGCATCGTGGTAGGGCCGCCAGTAACGTTCGACCCGGGCGGCAATTTCCTCCGGCCCCGGTTCGTGGCCCGGCAGGTAGATCGGGTCGCCGGTGAAGCGGCGCGCCGGGCACAGCCCGGTGGTGTTCTGGCCCGGGTACAGCGAAACGTCGTCCGGCGGGCGGTTCAGGTCGACCACGTAGCGCGAATAGTTGGGCACCAGCACGGACGCGCCCAGCGCCCGCGCGAAGTCATACAGGCGGCTCACGTACCAGTCGGTGTCGGGCACGCCGCGGGCCGCGTCGGTGACCCGCGCGGCGATGTCCTCGGGCAGCGCGATGCCGTCGTGCGGCAGGCTGACCAGAAGCGGCCGTTCACCGCGGTGGAGGCTGAAGACGTCGCTCATGCCGGCCAGTCTAGCCGGCGAAGCGCGAGGGTGCGTAAGGCGCGGGATCGATGGCCGGCGTCCGGCCGGTGATCAGGTCGGCCAGCAGCCGGCCGGTGCCGGCGCTCATGCCCATGCCCATCATGCCGTGGCCGGTGGCCAGGAACAGGTTGTTGTGGCCCGGCGCGCGGCCCAGGATCGGCAGGTCGTCCCAGGTCATCGGCCGCCAGCCGTGCCACTCTTCGCGCCGCGCCGGGCCGGTGGGTTCGACCAGGTATTCCGCGGCGCCACGCTCCAGCGCGGCCAGGCGGCGCGGGTTGGCCGCGTCGTCGAAACCGCTGAACTCCATCGTGCTGCCCAGCCGGTAGCCGTCGTCCCAGGTGGTGACGCAGACGCTGCGCTCCTTGAGCACCAGCGGCCGTCGCGGCGCCAGTGCCGGGCGGTCGTAGGTGATCGAATAACCCTTGCCGGGCTGCACCGGGATCGGCAGGCCCAGGTTGGCGGCGAATCCCGCCGACCAGGCGCCCATGGCCACCAGCACGCGGCCACCGCTGCGCCGGCCCTCGCTGGTCTGCACGCCCTCGATGCCGTTGCGGCCGCGTTCGAAGCCGGTCACGCGCACGCCTTCCTCGATGACCCCGCCGGCTTCCCGCACGATGCGGGCAAGTTCGGCGGTGAACCGATCGGGCCGGAGCTGGGCATCCCCCGGGAAATGGATGGCGCCGGCTAGGCCCGGCTTGAGCGCCGGTTCATCGGCGGCCAGCGCCGCCCCGTCGAGCACGCGGGCGCCGATGCCCAGTTCGGCCAGCAGCGGCAGGTCGCGTTCGTGTCTCTCCAGCGCCCTGGCCGTGCGAAAGACGTAGTGCAGGCCGCCGGCCTCGAAACCGCAGTCGAGGTCCTGGCCGTAGACCAGGTCCTCGACCAGCGCCCGCGAATACTTGAGCAGTGCACCCTTGGCCAGGCCGCTTTCGCGCCAGTGGCCAGCGTTGCAGCGGCCCGCGACCTTGCCCAGCCAGCGCGCAAGCCCCGGGTCCCAGCGTGGCCGGATGTAAAGCGGGGCATCGGGCCGGAGCATCCAGCGCAGGGCCTGTCCCATCATGCCGGGCGCCGCCAGGGGCGCCGCGTGGCTGGGCGTCAGCGTGCCGCAATTGCCCCAGGACGTGGCGCCGCCGACCTTGCCGGCGTCGAGCACGCGCACCGACCGTCCCTCGCTCAACAGGTAATGGGCGCAGGCCAGGCCCACCACGCCCGCACCCAGCACCAGCACATCGGCATCGTGGCTCATGCCGCGCAGTTTACCCGCGGCGCATCGCCGGCAGGTGCAGGTAGGTCGCGGCGCGCCAGGCCCACTCGGCGGGGCCGAAGCGGAAACGCGCCATCCACCAGTGGCTCAGGGCCACCTGCAAGGCAAAGAACACGAACACGTAAACCGGCTGCCAGGCACGCGGCAGCTGTTCAAAATAGCCCAGGCCGTAGCCGAAGAAGATCCAGGTGGCGACGATCGACTGCAGCAGGTAGTTGGTGAGCGCCATGCGGCCGGCCGGCCCCAGCAGCCCCAGCAGGCGCGCCGTGGCGGGCGCCTGCATGCCGTGCACCAGCCAGGCCAGGTAGGACACCGCCATCACCGCACCACCCAGCATCTGCAGCGCCTGGGCCGTGGATGCCCGCAGGTCGAGGCGATCGAACGATGTGGTGGGTTCGAGCCAGTACGAAACCAGCACCATGGCCAGACCCACCGGCAGCGCGACCCAGCGAAGGCGCGTGAACAGGCGCTGGTGTTCGGCGGGGCGCGCAATGGCGCCGCTGCGCGCGAACCAGGCGCCGACCAGGAACAGGCCCAGGATAAAGGCGCCATAGATGACGATGAAGCCGATCATGCCCAGGAAATCGTCCAGGCGCTGGGCCGTGGCCTCGGCGAAGGTGCCGCTGCCGTAGGCCACGCGTTCGGCTTCGATGACCGCGGCCATTTCGGCCGACTGTTGGGCCATGGCCTGGTTGAAACCGGCGCTGGCGTCACCCGGCATCGCCTGGATGGCGGTCCCCAACAGGCCCAGTGCCAGGGTCAGGACCGCCGGCACCAGCATCAGGGCGATGCCCCACTTGGGCAGGCGCGACTGCGGCGTGCCCCGGAAGCACAGCAGCAGCAGCAGTCCCATCAGCGCGTAGGTCACCAGGATGTCGCCCGGCCAGACCAGGATGGCGTGCAGCAGGCCGATCAGCAGCAGGGCCAGCACCCGGCGCAGGTAGATGGCGACGAAGGGCCGGCCGGCGGCTTGCGCGCGCATCAGCATGACCGCGAAGCCCATGCCGAACAGCATCGAGAACAGGGGGAAGAACTTGCCCTGCACCAGCAGGTAGATGGCGGTGTCAACCCAGCGGTCGGCGCCCTGCAGCTGCGGATCCACGCCCGACATCGAGGCCATCAGGGGCCCGACCAGGCCTTCGATGTTCATCAGCAGGATGCCCAGCAGGGCGAAGCCCCGGATCGCGTCGAGGGCCTGGATGCGGTCGGCGCTGGTAATGGGCGCCAGGGGAATCGTCTGGGTCATGGGCTGGGGCCTCCCCGCCCCGGGGCCCACTTTAAACCAGTTTCAGTGTTCGACGCCGCCGTTGCCGTGCACGTGGCCGTGTTCGACTTCGACCTGCTCGGCTTCGCGCACGCCGACGATCTCGACCTGGAACTGCAGGGTCTTGCCGGCCATGGGGTGGTTCAGGTCGACGTCCACCACGGTGGCACCGACCTTGGCGACGGTGACCGCACGCGGGCCCATCGAGGTTTCAAGCACGATCTGGTCGCCGGGACGCACGCGGGAATTGCGCAGGTGCTTCTTGGGCAGGCGCTGCACGTAGTTGTCGCGGCGCTCGCCGTAGGCCTGGTCCGGGGACACGGTGACTTCGAACGAATCACCCTCGGCCTTGTCCATCATCGCGGCCTCCAGGCCCGGGATGATGTTGCCGTGGCCGACCAGGATGGCCATCGGATCGCGGTCGCGCGAGGTTTCGACGGGATCCTGGCCCGGCTCGGAAACGGTGTAGTGGAAACGGACGACGCGGTTCTTTTCGATCTTCATGGCAAGCCTGGGAAGTGGCCGGTGACGCGACCGGCGGGGATGGGGCAAACTGCACCCGTGAAAGCGAGCGCGCATTATCCGGGCCCCGCCTGCCCGGCGCCAGTTCCCCGCGTGGCCGTCGGCCTCGTACTCCTGTTGGTGGCCCTGCTGGCCGCCTGCGGCTCGACGCCTCGTCGCGACCAGGCCCCACCTGCCCCCGCCCTGAAGGTGGTGGACGTGGCGCCCGCCGACCCCCTGCTGGCCAACGAAGTGCTGATGCGCGCCCTGGGCCTGGTCGGCACGCCCTATCGCTGGGGCGGCAATACGCCCGACGGCGGCTTCGACTGCAGTGGCCTGGTCGGTTACGTCTTCCTGGACGCGGCCCGAATCTACCTGCCGCGCACCACGCGCGACATCGCCCGCTACGACGCCAGCAACCCGCCGCGCGACCGGCTGGCGCCGGGCGACCTGGTGCTGTTCGGCGACAAGGGCGCGATCTTCCACGTCGGCATCTACGTCGGCGACGGACGCTTCGTGCACGCGCCCAGCACCGGCGGCACGGTGCGGCTCGACCGCCTGGACGGGCCCTACTGGGGCCGTCACTACAGCGGCGCGCGACGCATCCTCGACTGAACCACGGCACCTCAGCCCGGCGGCGGCTCCGGGCGCAGCCACAGCCAAAGCCCCACCACCGCCATGATCCCGGTGCCGATGGCCGCCATCCACCACCGGGGCGCGGTGGCGAACATGATGGCGCTGCTCGCCGCCATCATGCCGATCGCCCAGTACTTCGCGCGCCGGTTGACCGCGCCGCTGGCCTGCCATTCGCGGATCATCGGCCCGAAGGTCCGGTGCGCCAGCAGCCGGGCATGCAGGCGCCGGGAGCCGCGCGCCGCGGCGAAGGCCGCCAGCAGCACGAAGGGGGTGGTGGGCAGCCCGGGCAGGAAGATGCCGATGATTCCCAGGCCCAGCGCCAGGTACGCCAGCAGCAACCACAGCCAGCGCCGGGCGTGCCGAAGCGGGCTCATCCGTTGAGTCGGGCGACGGCCTGTTCTATGTCCTTG
>CAZXTV010000060.1:0-9115 GCA_964643705.1 uncultured Arenimonas sp.
GACGGCAGCCAGCTGCAGGGCCAGTCCGAACACCTGGCCAACCTGCAGTTCGGCCTGGAGGACGCCAGCACCGGTTCGCAGGCGCTCCTGCTGGTCAACCACGCCAGCGAGCGCATCTCGGCGCGTGGCCGTCCCGGCCAGCCGGACCTGATCAACGAGCCCGGCACCACCGTCGACCTCGTGCTGCGCCGCGGCTTCAACTACCGGGGCCAGGACCTGGTGGTTTCCTTCGAAGCCCGCAACCTGCTGGGTGAGGACTACGAGGAGTACCAGGAGCTTGGCGGCGGTCGCGTCGACATCAACCAGTACGACCTGGGCACCAGCTTCTCGCTGAGCCTGACGGCAAGGTTCTGATGCCCGACGCACGCCCCTCCACGCGTTATTGGCTGAAGGGGCTGCAGGGCATGTTGGCGCTTGCGCTTGTCGCCCAGGTCCTGCACCTGGGCTGGGTCCTGTCAGCCCCCGTCGGCACCGGTGAACCGGTGCCGTCCGGCGTTGTGGGCCGGCGAGCCCTGGACCCCGCGCTGGCGCGACTGGCGTTCGGCGGCGGCACCGCCGCGGCCGACGCCACGGGGCTGAGCCTGCAGGGCCTGCGGCGGGCGCCGGATCCGCGCGATTCCACGGCCATCCTGGCCGAGGGCGGCCAGCAGCGCGCCTTCGGCATCGGCGAAGCGGTGCGTCCGGGCCTGCGCCTGCACGCGGTCGAAGCCGACCACGTCATGCTCGACGGGCCGACCGGACTGACCCGCCTGGCGCTGCCTGGCGCCGCCGCCATGGCGCCGGCCACGCCGCTGCCCAGGCCGGCCAGCGCACCGGCACCCAGCGGGGCGCGCGTGGATCCCAAACAGCTGCTTGCCGAAGCCGGCCTGCGCCCGCGCCTGCGCGGCGGCCGGCTCGACGGCTTCACCGTCATCGCCCGCGGCGACGGCCGGACCCTGCGTTCGGCCGGCCTGCAGTCGGGCGACGTGCTGCTGGCCGTCAATGGCCAGGACCTCACGCCCGAACGCCTGACCGAGCTGGGCGACATGCTCGAAGCCGGCAGCCGCCCCGGAGCCAGCACCACCCTCACGCTCGAGCGCGGCGATACGCGCCACACCATCACGCTTCCTTCGGAGTCCCCGTGAACACCCAGACCGGCCGCTGCCTGGCCTTCGCGCTCACCCTTGCCCTGGCCACCGGCCCGGCGCTGGCCCAGGACACGGCCGCATCATCGGCCGTCGAACAGGGCCAGGCCCTCGACCTGCAGGGCGTGGACCTGCGCGCCTTCATCCAGGACGTTTCGCGCGCCACCGGCAGCACCTTCATCCTCGATCCGCGCGTGCAGGGCACGGTGACCATCACCAGCCAGGCGCGCATGGAAGCGCCTGAGCTGCTGGGCGTGTTGCTGGCGACGCTGCGTGCCACCGGCCTGGTTGCCATCCCGGCGGGCCAGAACACCGATCGCGTGGTGCCCGACGAAGGCGCGGCCCAGCAGCCCGGCTCGGCCGGCATCGACGGCCTGGGCTACGCCACCGAAGTCTTCACCCTGCGCCACGTCGATGCCCGCGCCGCCGCGGAAACGCTCAAGGGCCTGGTCGGCCGCGGCGGCGTCGTGGCGCCCACGCCACAGGGCAATGGCCTGCTGATCGCCGACTACGCCGACAACCTGGCGCGGCTGCGCGCGCTGGTCGCCCAGCTCGACCAGGACCGCAGCGACATCCGCACGATCCCGCTGCGCAACAGCTCGGCGCGCGAGATCGCCGGCGTGGTCGGCCGCCTGGTGGCCGCCCCCGGCGCCGGCGAAGGCGCGCGCACCGGCACGGTCAGCGTCATCGCGGTCGAAAGCAGCAACACCATCATGCTGCGCGGCGACCCGGCGGCGGTCGAGCGTTTCGCCACGGTGGTGGTGGACCTCGACCAGCGCGCATCGGCCAGCGGCGACGTGCGCGTCGTGCGACTGCAGCACGCCGACGCCGAACAGCTGCTGCCGGTGCTGCAGCAGCTGGTGGGCCAGTCCGGCGAAACGGCCGACGGCGCTGGCGCCGCCACCGCAGCGGACAATGCCGACGCCAGCGCCGCCCCGTCCCTGCCAGGCGGCCGCCGCGCCAAGCTGGCGCGTTTCCCGGGCGCCAACGCCATCGTCATTGCTGCCGACGCCGAAACCCAGCGCATGCTGGCCGACGTGATCGCCCAGCTCGATACCCGCCGTGCGCAGGTGCTGGTGGAGGCGATCGTGGTGGAGGTTTCCGACGGCACCGCCAAGAAGCTGGGCGTGCAGTTCCTGTTGGCCGGCAAGGACGGCAACGTGCCGTTCGCCGCCACCAACTTCCCCGGCGATGCACCCGGCCTGCTGCCGCTCGGCGCCGCCGCCACCGTCGGCCGCGACGCCGAACCGGGCAGCCCCGCCGAAGATCTGGGCACCGCCGCCCTGCAATCCCTGCTCGGCACCGCCGGCGGGCTGCTGGGCATTGGCGGCAGCAACAGCGACCGGCTGTTCGGCGCGATCATCACCGCGGTCAAGTCCGACAACCAGTCCAACCTGCTGTCCACGCCCTCGATCCTGACCCTGGACAACCAGGAGGCGCGCATCCTGGTCGGCCAGGAAGTGCCGATCACGACCGGCGAAGTGCTTGGCGACGCCAACTCCAATCCCTTCCGCACCACCGAACGCAAGGACGTGGGCATCCAGCTCGAGGTCCGGCCGCAGATCAACCCCGGCGGCGGCATCACCCTGGCGCTGCGCCAGGAAGTCTCGGCGATCGCCGGCGTGCTGTCGGCCGGCTCGACCGACGTGGTTCTGAACAAGCGCGAGATCGAGACCACCGTGCAGGTGGACGACGGCAACATCGTCGTGCTCGGCGGCCTGCTCGACCAGGGCGAAACCATGTCGGTGGACAAGATCCCGGTGCTGGGCGACATCCCGGTGGCCGGCGGCCTGTTCCGCAGCAAGAAGCGCGAACGCACCCGCACCAACCTGATGATCTTCATCCGCCCGACCATCCTTCGCACCGCCGACGACGCCCGCGAGGCCACGGCGCCGCGCTACGAATACATGCGCGACCGCGACCCGGGCGTGGACGCCGGCGAACGCGCCGCGCTCGATGCCATCGTTCAGGACTACCTGCGCGCGGAACCGCCGCGTTCCGCGACCCCGGCCCCGGCACCCGCGCAATGAGTTCGCAGGCCGCCCTCGACTACGGCTTCGCCAAGCGCAACGGCGTGCTGCTGCTGGCCGGCGACGGTGCCAGCGTCGGCCTGCGCGAGGGCGCCGACCCGATGGCCCTGCTGGAAGTGCGCCGGGTGCTTGGCCGGGCGATCGAAGTACAGGCGCTGCCGCGCGCCGAATTCGACCGCCGGCTTTCCGAAATCTACGCCGGCGACGCGCTGCAGGGCGGCGCCCTGGCCGGTGACGCCGGCAGCGCCTCGCTCGACGCACTGGCCGAAGACCTGCCGGCCAGCGCCGACCTGCTCGACGACCAGGACGATGCGCCGGTGATCCGGCTGATCAACGGCCTGATCGCCGAAGCCGCCCGCCAGGGCGCTTCCGACATCCACATCGAACCCTTCGAAGCCAGCCTGCGCGTGCGCCTGCGCGTGGACGGCGTGATGCGCGAAGTCCTGGACCTGCCGGCGCGGCTGGCGCCGCTGCTGGTGTCGCGCGTGAAAGTGATGGCGCGCCTGGACATCGCCGAAAAACGCCTGCCCCAGGACGGCCGCATCTCGATCAGCCTGGGCCAGCGCGCGCTCGACGTACGCGTGTCCACCCTGCCCGCCCGCGGCGGCGAGCGCGTGGTGATGCGTTTGCTCGACAAGGACCAGGCCCTTTTGGGACTGGATGAGCTGGGCATGCGCCCCGACGTGCTGCAGGCCACGCTCGAAGCCCTGGCCCAGCCCAACGGCATCGTGCTGGTCACCGGCCCCACCGGGTCGGGCAAAACGACGTCGCTCTACGCCTGCCTCGCCAGGCTCAACGACGGCAGCCGCAACATCCTCACCGTCGAGGACCCGGTCGAATACGCCATCGCCGGCGTCGGCCAGACCCAGGCCAACGCCAAGGTCGGCCTCACCTTCGCCGCCGGCCTGCGCGCCATCCTGCGCCAGGACCCGGACGTGGTGATGGTGGGCGAGATCCGCGACGCCGAAACCGCGCAGATCGCCGTCCAGGCCAGCCTCACCGGCCACCTGGTGCTGTCCACCGTGCACACCAACGACGCCCTGGGTGCGGTCACCCGCCTGCGCGACATGGGCATCGAACCCTTCCTGCTGGCTTCGACCCTGCGCCTGGTGCTGGCCCAGCGCCTGGTGCGCCGCCTGTGCCCGGACTGCCGCGCGCCGCGCGAGGCCGACGCCACCAGCCGGCGCCTGATGGGTCCGGATTTCGACGGCGCGCTGCACCAGGCCAGCGGCTGCGCTGCCTGCAACCACACCGGCTACCAGGGCCGGGTCGCGCTTTACGAAGCCGTGCGCATCGACGATGCCATGCGCCGCGCCATCGGCCAGCAGGCCGACGAGGCGACGATGGCCGCGATGGCCTTCGCCAGCGCCCCCGACCTGGCCGGCGCCGCGCGCGCCGCCGTCGCCGCCGGCAAGACCACGGTCGAAGAAGCGCTGCGCGTGATCCGCCAGGACGAGAGAAACCATGGCGGCGTTTGACTACCTCGCCATCGACCTCGACGGCCGCGAGCGCCAGGGCCTGCTCGAAGCCGCCGACGAATCCGACGCCCGCAGCCGACTGGCGCGAAAACAATGGGTGGCGCTGCGCCTGGCGCCGGCGGCGGCCACGCCGCGCAGCCAGCGCCCCGTGCGCCTGCGCACCAAGTCCCTGGCCCTGGCCACGCGCCAGCTGGCCACCCTGGTCGGTGTCACCCCGCTGGAAGAAGCGCTGCGCACCATGGCCAGCCAGTCCGAAGACAAGCGCCTGCGCGAGGCGCTGTCGCGCACGCACGCCGGGCTGGTCGAAGGCCATCGCCTGTCCGACGCGATGGGCCGGGTGCCCGGCGCCTTCCCGCCGCTTTACCGGGCGATGGTCGCCGCGGGCGAAGGCGCGGGCGCACTGCCGGCCGTGCTTGAACGCCTGGCCGAACTCCTGGAGCGCCAGCAGGCCCTTCGCGGCAAGCTGATGACCGCGCTGATCTACCCGGCCGCGCTGGCCGTGACCGCCGCGGCGGTGGTCGGGGCGCTGATGGGCTTCGTGGTGCCCAAGGTGGTCGAACAGTTCGAATCCATGGGCCGGGAGCTACCCATGCTCACCCGCGTCGTGATCACGCTCTCGGACTTCGTGGCCGCATGGGGTGTTGCCGTTCTCGTCCTCATGGTGCTTGCCGGCATCGGCGCGGCGGCCCTGCTGCGGCAGCCTGGCCCGCGCCTGCGATTCGATCGCTGGGTACTGCGGCTGCCCCTGGTTGGCCGGCTGGTGCGCGACGTCAACGCGGCGCTGATGGCGCGCACCCTGGCCACCGTCGTCGCCAGCGGCCTGCCGCTGATGGAAGGGCTGGCGATCACCGCACGCACCGTCGGCAACCGCGCCCTGCGCGAGGCCACCGAAGGCATGGTGCTGGCCATCCGCGAAGGCGGCAGCCTGTCGGCGGCGATGCGCCGCGCCGCCATCTTCCCGCCCACCTTGCTGCAGCTTGCTTCCAGCGGCGAGGACAGCGGCCGGCTGGCGCCATTGCTCGATCGCGCCGCCGATTACCTGGACCGCGAATTCCAGGCCTTCACCGCCACCCTGCTGGCCCTGCTCGAGCCCGCGATCATCGTCGCCCTGGGCGGGGTGATCGCGGTGATCGTGCTTTCCATCCTGCTGCCCATCCTGCAGTTCAACACGCTGGTCATCGGCTGAACCGGAGTCACCCATGTCTGCAAGAAAGTTTCCCCGAACCGCACGCGGCTTCACCCTGATCGAACTGATGGTGGTGATCGTGATCATCGGCCTGCTGGCGACGGTGGTGACGCTGAACGTGCTGCCCAGCCAGGACCGCGCGATGGTGGAAAAAGCCCGCGCCGACGTCGCCCTGCTCGAACAGGCGCTGGACAACTACCGCCTGGAAAACCTGGCCTATCCGCGCACCGACGACGGCCTGCAGGCGCTGCTCAAGCCGCCGGCCAGCCTGGCCCGGCCCGAACGCTACCGGCAGGGTGGCTACATCCGCCGCCTGCCGGCCGATCCCTGGGGCAATCCCTACCAGTACGCTTTCCCGGGCCGCAACGGCCGGTTCGACGTGTATTCCTTCGGGGCCGACGGCGCCGCGGGAGGCGAAGGTGATGGCGCGGACATCGGCAACTGGCACTGAGCGCGGCTTCAGCCTGGTCGAGCTGCTGGTCGTGGTGACCGTGCTCGGCCTGCTCGGCGCCGCCGTGCTGCTGACGGTGCCCGGTGGCGGCGCGCGCCTGGGGGACCAGGCCGACCAGCTTTCGGCGCACCTGCAGCGCGCGCGCGAAGAAGCCGTGCTGGGCAACCGCGCGGTCGCGGTGCGCGTGGACGCGGCCGGCTACCGGTTCGAACGGCGCGGCTGGGACGGCTGGCAGGTGATGGCCGAATCGCCGCTGCACGCACGCCGCTTCCCCGACGGCGTGCAGGCTGATTTCCGCGGGCGCGAACAGGTCGCACGCTTCGAATTCGACGCCACCGGCGCCAGCGCACCGGCCGAGGTCGTGCTGCGCGGCCCGGACAACGCGCTGCGCCTGGCGCTGTTGCCCTCCGGCGAGGTGCAGGTCCATGCGGCGCGCTGAGTCCGGCTTCAGCCTGCTTGAAATGCTGGTGGCCCTGGCGGTCTTCAGCCTGGCCGTGATGGCGCTGCTGCACCTTTCCGGCCAGAACGCCCGCAGCGCGGTGATCGTCGAAGAACAGGTGCTGGCCGGCATCGTCGCCGACACCCTGGCCGCCGAATCGCTGCTGCTCGATGCCGCCGCATTGGCCAATGCCCCCGAAGGCAGCGAAATCGCCGGCGACCGCGAGTGGCGCTGGCAGCGGCGCGTCGCCGCCACGCCGGTGGCGGGCCTGCAGCGCATCGACATCGAAGTGCGCGCACCCGGCGAAGCGCGCGTGGTGGTGGCGACCCAGGTCTTCCGGGGTGCGCCATGATTCTTGCCTGCCGCAGCCAGGGTTTCACGCTGGTCGAGATGCTGGTCTCGCTGTTTGTCTTCAGCCTGCTGGCCACCGCCGGCGTGGCGGTGATGGCCTTCACCGTGGACAACCGCAGCGGCGTTTCCGACCGCCTGCAGCGCCTGGGCGAGCTGCAGCGCACGCACGCGCTGCTGCGCCAGGACCTGTCCCAGGCCGCCGCGCGCCGGGTCCGGGATGGCCGCGGCGAGGCCGCGCGCAGCGCCTTCTACGGCGCCCCGGAAGGCGTGGGCGAGCCGCTGCTGGCTTTCACCCGGCGTGGCTGGGAAAACCCCGAGCAGCATCCCCGCGCTTCGATGCAGCGCGTGGTCTGGCGGCTGGTGGACGACCGGCTTGAACGCCTGGCGATGCCCGCCCTGGACGGCGCCGCGCCGGGCCCGGCCCAGGTGGTTCTGGACGGCGTCAGCGGACTGCGCCTGGCGTATCGGCATCATGGCCAGTGGAGCCCGGCCTGGCCCGGTGGCCACGCCGCCGTGCCCGACGCGGTGGAGCTGCGCATGCAGGTCGAAGGAGTCGGCGAACTGCGCCAGGTGTTCCTGCTGGCCGGGCAGCAGCCATGAACAAACGCCTCCGGCAAACAGGCGTGGCCTTGCTGACCGTGCTGCTGCTGGTGGCGGTGATGTCGGTGCTGCTGGTGCTGGTGCTCGACGACATCCGCTTCGGCCAGCGCCGCGCCTTCAACGCCGCGTCGCAGTCGCAGGCGCAGTGGTATGCGCTGGGCGCAGAGGGCCTGGCCGGTACGCAGCTGCAGGCGCTGTGGCGCCGCGACCCGCTGCGCACCCCGCCCGACGGCGACTGGAACGGCCGCACCCATGCCTTCCCGCTCGACCATGGCCTGATGCAGGCGACGCTGACCGACCAGACCCGCTGCTTCAACCTCAACAGCGTCGTCGAAGGCGCCGGCGAGATGCTGCAGCGGCGCGAGGCCGGCCTGCGCCAGTTCCGGGCCCTGCTCGAAGCCCTGGACGTGCCGCCGGGGCGGGCGGAATCGCTGGCCGACACCCTGGCCGACTGGATCGACAGCGACGACCAGCCCGGCCCCCGCGGCGCCGAGGACCCCAGCTACCTGGCCTCGGCCGAACCCTACCGCAGCGCCGCCACCCTGCTGGCCGAAACCAGCGAACTGCGGGCCGTGTCGGGCTTCGACGCCGCGCTTTACGCAAAGCTGCGTCCACACGTCTGCACCCTGCCCACGGCGTCGCCGAGCCCGGTGAACCTCAACCTGCTGCAGGCCGGCGACGCCCTGCAGGTGGTCGCGCTTACCGCCGGCCGCATCGATGTCGCAACCGCGCGCCAGGCCATCCAGCGCCGCCCGCCCGGCGGCTGGCCCGACGTGACCACGTTCTGGACCCTGCCGGAAATGGCCCAGGCTTTTCCCGATGAAACCGCGCTCGCCCAGGCCAGCCTGCGCAGCCGCTATTTCGCCCTGCAGGCACGCGTGCGCCACCTCGATGCCGAGGTGGCCCTGAGCAGCCTGCTGGAAGTTGATGACGCAGGGCGCATCCGCACCCTCGCCCGCCGCTGGACGATGAACGAATGAAGCCCGCCCTGCACCTGATGCACCTGCCCGCCGATCCCGAAGCTGCGGTCCGGGAGTTGTTCGCCGATGCCCGCGGCCAGCCCATGGCGCATGCGCCGAATGCCGGTGAACCCTGCCAGCGCGTGCTGGCCGTGCCCTCGCAGGCTCTGGTGCTGCGCCGGGTTACAGCCGGTTCCGCCAGCCCGGCCCAGGCGCAGGCCGCGGCCTGGCATGCACTGGACGGCCAGCTGGCCGTGGCGCGTGAATCGCTGGACTGGGTGGTCGCCGACGAAGCCGCCGATGGTTCGCGCTGGGTGGTTGGCTTCGCAGCACAAAACCGCCAGGCCTGGCTGGCCAGGGCGGCCGCACGCGGGTTCGTGCCCGACCGCATCGTTCCGGACTGCCTGCTGCTTCCCGCGCCCGCGGACCCGGACGCCGCCCGGGTGTTCGAAAATCCGGCTGGCAACCAGCTGGTGCGCACCGCCGACCGCGCCTTC
>CAZXTV010000061.1:0-8145 GCA_964643705.1 uncultured Arenimonas sp.
CCACCAAGGGGTCGCGACTGGGCGGCTGGCCCCGCATCAGGTACCACAGGGTCAGCGCGCCAAGCAGGGTGATGCCCGCGGCGAACAGCGCCCCCAGCTGGTATGCCCCCAACTCCGGGATGCCGAAGGACTGCAGCATCCTTGCCTGTTTTTGCGCATCGAAGGAAAGCACCGACTCGGTCCAGCTGCGGCGAACCCAGTCGGCGATGTCCTGCAGCGGGCGCAGTGCCGCCGGGCCCATGGCGCCGCTGCGCTGCCGGTCCTGGAGCGTATCGAGTACGCGGTCGGGGGCGACGGCCGCGGTGGGATCGACCCGGACCCAGCCGGCGCCGTCGAGCCAGACCTCGGTCCAGGCGTGGGCGTCCATCCCGCGCACGGTCCAGAAATCACCGAAGGGATTCCTGGCGCCGCCGGCATAACCGATCACCACGCGCGAGGGGATGCCCGCGGCGCGCATCAGCACCGCGAAGGACGAACTGAAATGCTGGCAGAAGCCGACCTGGTTCTCGAACAGGAACTCGTCCACGCCGTGCCTGCCCGTCGGCGGCACGGTGAGGCTGTAGCTGAAGTCCGCGCTGATCCAGTCCAGGGCCCGGTCGACCACCCGGCGTGGATCGCCGCCGGCTTCCGCCATCCACGTGGCCGCGAGCTCGCGCGTGCGCGGATTCAGGTCCGCCGGCAGCTGCAGCGCCAGCCGCCGCAGGCCGTCGGGAAGCGCTGACGGTGCCTGCAGCTGGCCGGACGAGCGCCCCGTGTAGCGCCAGGTCCTTGAAACCGGCACGTCCGCCATGGCGGTGGCGTCGACAAGCAGGCGGCTTCCTTCCGGCGCTTCCAGTGGGGCATCGAGCAGCACGACGTAACGCCGGTTGGTGGGTTCGAGCGTGGCTTCATAGCGGATTTCGCGGGTCGCGGGCCGGGGTGGCGATGTCGGGTAGGCAAGCTTGCCCATGCCGTCGCTCCAGGTGCGGCCATCGAAGCGCCACAACACCTGCGCCCGCCAGTAGAGATCCGCCCGCGCCGGTGGGGTATCCAGGAATCGAACGCTCAGCGCCGCCGAATCGTCGCCGAACAGGTCGATCCAGTCGTCGGGCGTCATCTCCTCGCCAAGGCCCTGGGTGCTCAGGGCGTTTTCGGGAAGCCCCCAGAGCGGCGTCGCAAGGCGTGGGAACAGCCAGAACGCCGCCAGGGCCAGCGGAAGGGCCAGTGCCAGCTGGCCGGCGATGTTTCGGCTGCGGCCCCGCAGCCGGGTGCCGGCCGTGGCGGACGTTGCCGAGTCGGCAAGCGTCGTCAGCGCCGCCAGCAGCACCGCGACCCCCAGGGCCGACACCACCAGGGTCAGCGGCCCCTGGTCCTGGAGCAGGGCCGCGAACGGTGCAAAAAGCGAAAAACCCAGCAGGCTGCGCGCATCCCGGGCGGTGCGGGTTTCGCTTGGTTTTATCGCCAGCAGGGTGGCCAGAAGCGCCATGCCGGTGTCGCGCCCGAAGCTGAAGCCAAAGATGCCGACGACATAAGCCGTCATGACCAGGGCGAGTGCGACCTTGAGCGCGACCGGCCACCGCCGGTTCAAGGTGTAGGCGATAGTGGCCAGCACGAGCAGGGGCCAGGCCAGGCTCGCGGGCAGTTGCAGCAGCAGCGGCGCCAGGCAGGCGGCGGCGCCGGCCATGGTGATGCGGCGAACCGGCGGTGGCAGCAGCTCAGCCATGGGGCATCAGGGCCAGCGCGCGCAGGCAGGCATGGCGGTGGTCGGTTCCCCGGCCCGGGCCCAGGGTGGCGGCAGGCAGGCGCAAGCGGTAACGATGGCCCAGGCGTTCGGCGTCCACGACCCAACGCGCCAGGCGCCTGATGCGGGCTTCATGGGCCATGCCGCGCAAGCCGCCCCAGTCGAGGTCGAGTTCGCGCGGGGCGCTGGCTTCGTACTCGCGCACCAGCAGCCGTTCGGCGCGCGCGGAAGGTTTCCAGGCAACCTGCTTGATCGCGTCGCCGGGCCGGTATTCGCGCAGGTGGTGGGGCTGTTCGCCGTGCTGGCGGGTGCGGCGCGACGTACTGTCGCCGCCGTGGTCGGGCAGGGGCACGTGCCCGGCTTCCGGGCAGGGGTAGACCAACAGGCGGGTGCGCGGCAGCAGCCAGGTCCAGGCCCGCGCCAGGCCCAGCGGCCGGATCGTCGACAAGCGCAGGCGGCCAACCTCGAGCCAGCCGCGTTGCCGGGTGGCCAGGGCCAGGGTTACTTCGGCGCGTTCACCCGGCGCCAGGTGCAGGAAACTTTCGGCCTCGCCGGCGCGCAATTCCAGGCCGGGGCGGCGGCGAAGGCCGGTGGCTTCGAAGGCGGCGCGCACGCCCATCGCCTGGCCGGCGAACACCGGTTCGGCGTGCAGCGCCACCAGCCGCAGGCCCGACAGGGTGAGGTGCGCCTGCACCAGGCTGTTGTGCGCCACCGCGATGGTGACGAACGCCAGCAACAGGGCGGGGTTGTTGTTGTAGTTCAGGCCGCCCAGCACCATCGCCAGCAGCATCAGCGACAGGAACAGGCCGAAGCCGGTCGGCAGCACGTAGATGCGCCGCCGGTCGATGTGCACCGGCAGGTCCTCGACCTGGCGAGGCTTGACCAGCGGCAGCCGGGCGAGCCGTTCGCTGAATCGTTCGACGACGTCGGGCCTGCGTGCCACGGATCAGTCCACGGCCACCGCGCGAAGGATGCCCTCGGCGAGCGAGTCGCGGCTGCCGGCCTCGGATTCGGGTACCAGGCGATGCGCGGCGACGGCGGCGAAAAGGGCCTGCACGTCTTCCGGCAGCGCGTGGTCGCGATCGTCGAGCAGGGCCAGGGCGCGGGCGCCGCGCAGCAGGCCCAGGCCGGCGCGCGGTGAAAGCCCGACCTGCACGCCGGGATGGCGACGACTTTCCTGCAGCAGGGCCTGCACGTAGGCCACCAGCGCTTCGCTGGCGTGCACGTTGCCGACCGCCGTACGCAGGGCCAGCACGTCCTCGGCGGACAGGCGCGGCATCGAGTGCGCGATCAGGTCGCGCCGGTCGGCGCCGGCCAGCATCTCGCGTTCGGCGTCGGCGTCGGGATAACCCAGGTGCAGGCGCAGCAGGAAACGGTCCATCTGCGAATCGGGCAGGGGGAAGGTGCCGGCCAGGTCCACCGGATTCTGCGTTGCGATGACGAAAAACGGCTGCGACAGCGAATGCGTGGTGCCGTCGAGCGTCACCTGGTGTTCGGCCATGGCCTCGAGCAGGGCGCTCTGGGTGCGCGGCGGCGCGCGGTTGATCTCGTCGGCCAGCAGCAGGTGGGTGAACACCGGGCCCGGGTGGAAGCGGAACTCGCGCGCGGCCTGGTCGTAGATCGACACGCCGATGATGTCCGAGGGCAGCAGGTCGGACGTGAACTGCATGCGCTGGAAGTCCAGGCCCAGCGTCGCGGCCATCGCGCGCGCCAGCGTGGTCTTGCCCAGCCCCGGCAGGTCCTCGATGAGCAGGTGGCCGCCGGCAAGCAGCGTGGTGAATGCCAGCTTCACTTCGCGCGGCTTGCCCAGCACCAGCTGGTTCACCTGGGCCAGGGCATCGTCGAGGGCCCGGCGCGTGCGCTCGGGTAGGATGTCGGCGTGTTTGGCCTGCGCGTGCATGCGTGCGTCCCGGGCGTTGGTTTCAGGAAGGATACCTTGGTGGATGCTGGCATGCGGACCAGTTCGAAACGCGTGAAGTTCCTGCTGCTGTGGGCGTTCCTGCTGCTGGCAAAGCTGGTGCTGGCGGCGACGCTGCAGCCGTTCGGCGACGAAGCTTTCTACGCGTGGGAAGCGCGGCATCCGGCCTGGGTTTATTCCGACCTGCCGGGGCTGACGGCCTGGATCGCGTGGCTGGGCGCGCAGGCCGGCGGGCCGGGCGTGTTCGCGCTGCGCCTGCCCTTCGTGCTGCTCGGCGCGCTGCTGCCCTGGCTGGTCGTGCGCATCACGCGGCGCTGGTTCGGCGCCCAGGCCGGCTGGCAGGCGGGCCTGCTGGCGCTGCTGATGCCGCTGGCCGGATTGATGGGCGTGCTGGCGCTGCCGGACGTGGCGATGCTGGTCGCGGCACTGCTGTGCCTGGACGCGTTCGCGTCGCTGATGCGTCGGGTCACGGCCTGGGGCCTGGTGCAGCTGGCGCTGGCGCTGGCGATGGGCGCGTTCGCGCACTACCGGTTCGTGCTGGTGGTGGTGGCGGGTGCGGCCGGCCTGGCCTGCACGCCCGCCGGCCGCGCCTTGCTGCGGCATCCGGGGGTCTGGGCGGCGCTGGCGGTGGGTGCACTGGCGTGGGTGCCGGTGCTGGCCTGGAACCTTTCGCATGCCGGCGCCGGCCTGGGTTTCCAGTTCGTCGACCGCCATCCCTGGCAGCCGCAGTGGCGGGGCCTGTGGTGGCCGCTGGTGCAGGCGCTGCTGCTGACGCCGCCGCTGGCCTGGCTGCTGGGCCAGTCCCTGCTTGAATGCTGGCTTCGCCGGCGTGACCCGGAGCCGGCCTGGGCTTTCATGCTGGGCCTGGGCCTGGTCGCGGTGCCTGGTTATTTTGTCCTGGGTTTTTTCACGGATGTCGAGCGCGTCAGCTTCCACTGGCCGCTGGCGGGCTGGCTGGCGCTGTGCTGCGTGGCGCCGCCGGTGCTGGCGCGCTGGCGGCCCTGGGCGCGCGGCCTGCTGCACGCGGCGGCGGGACTCGGCCTGGCCCTGGTGCTGGCCTACCTGTCGCTGCTGGCAAACGCCCAGGGCCGCGCCTGGCTGGCCGACGGTCCGGCTTACGCCGACAACTTCAGCGGCTGGACGGAGGCCGCGGCGGCGGTAAGCGACGACTTGCGCGCCATGCCGGCCGACACGCTGCTGGTCGCCGACAACTTCATGCTGGCGGCGCAGCTGCGGCTGGCGCTTGGCCGCGACGACGTGCGGGTGCTGCCGCATCCGCTCAATGAAAAACACGGTCGTGAGGTCCAGCTGCGGGCCTGGGGCCAACTCGACGAGGGTGCGCCGGACTGGGCGGGGCGACCGGTCCTGCTGGTGGTCGAGGACACGGCGCGACCGCTGCGCCTGCGCCTGGCCGGCTACCGGGCGCTGTGCGCGCGCACCGGGCACCTGCCGCCGCCGCGGGTGCTGAACGTGGACCAGGGACGCAAGCGTTTCCTGCGCTTCGAGCTTCTCGGCCCCGGCGCGACCCCGGGGGGAGCCGGCTGTACGCTGCCGGCCCTGGCCTGGCTGGAGACACCCGGCCGCGGCGACCGGCTGGCCCCGGGCGATGAAGTGCGCGGCTGGGCGCTCAAGGCCGGCGGAGCGATCACCCGGATCGAGGTCTCGCTCGATGGCCAGGTCGTTGCCCGGGTCGAACCCGGTTTGCCACGCCCCGATGTCGCCAACTATTGGGCGCTGGACCCAGCCGACGGGCACCGGTTCGGGTTCCGGCTGGGAATGCCGGACGTGCCGGGGCTCGCCCCGGGCCGGGCCTGGCTCGGCCTGCGCCTGCATACCGCCGAGGGCGGGGTCGAGCACTGGCCGGCCCAGCCGGTGGACTGGCAGCCGTCAGGGCAAGCGGAAGCCGGCCCGGCGCAGGGCAGCCGACAGCGCGATCAGCGGTAGGCCGACCAGGGCGGTGGGGTCGCGGGTTTCGATGGCGTCGAACAGGCTGATTCCCAGGCCTTCGCATTTGAAGCTGCCGGCGCAGTCCAGGGGCTGCTCGGCGGCGACGTACCGCGCCACTTCGTCGGGCTGCAGGTCCCGGAAGCGCACCACGGTCAGGTCCTCGCCGGTGAACTGGCCGCCGTCGGCCTGCCGGAACAGGCAAAACGCCGTATGGAAGCGCTGCTCGCGGCCGGACGCCGCCAGCAGCTGGGCGATCGCCGTGGCCGGGTCGCCGGGTTTGCCGACAGGCAGGCCGTCGCGTTCGGCGACCTGGTCCGAGCCGATGACCCAGGCCTCGGGGTGGGCGGCGGCGACGGCATGCGCCTTGGCCTGCGCCAGTCGGCGGGCCAGCGATAGGGGGGATTCACCGGGGCGCGGGCTTTCGTCCACCTCCGGGCGAGACACGCTGAAGGGCAGGGCGAGGCGTTCGAGCAGCTCGCGCCGGTAGCGCGAGGTGGAGGCCAGGACCAGGGGGGTCATGGGTTCGACGCGGGGCGGCGCAGGGTAGGCGGTTCGCGCTCGGCGGCAAGCTCGTTGGCTTCGGTGGCCTCGGCCAGTTCGGCGCCGGCGCGCTCGAGCTCGGCCAGGCCCCCGGCCAGGCGCTCGCGGGCCCGTTCCAGGGCGGCGCAGGCGGCGTCGAGTTCGGCCTGGCGGGCCTGCTGGCCGTGGTGTTTGATCCACAGGCGGTGCTGGAGCAGGTCGCGCTTGGCTTCGCGCACGGGCAGGGCGCTGTCGAGCGAGGCCCGGGCAACCGCGGCCATGTCGGCCGGCACGCGCCCGACCACGGTTTGCAGGCCCTGCATGTGGACCTGGCTGCGGTCGAGCAGGCCCTCCATGTCGTCGGCAAGGTCGAGCAGGCGAACCAGGCTGCGGTCGCGGCGCCGGCCGCGCATGATCCACCAGAGCAGGGCGACGGCCAGGACCAGGCCGGCCAGCCCGAGGGTTATCAGGGTATCCATGCGGTTTTCCGTTGGCTGGGGCCAGTCTGCACCAGCGCCGCGGTGGGCGGCAAACCCTTGTCGGTGCAGTCACTTGGGTTTGACATCAGTCGGGCCGGAGCCTAAAATCCCGCGCTTATGTCCGCTCCCTTGCCCCCTGTGCTTGATGCCTGGCGCATGGTTGCGGCCAAACGGCTGTTCGATGGCCGCCTGCCCTTGTCCGGGATGTCCCGGCTGCGGCCGGTGCTGGCGGACGCCGAGGGAGATTGCCGGTTCGGGCTCGAATTTGGCGTGGACGCGCTGGGAGTGCGTTACGTCGAGGTGCGTGCCGAAGCCGAATTGCCGCTGCTGTGCCAGCGTACGCTCGAAAGGTTCCTGCATCCGGTGCGCATCCACCAGCGCCTGGGCCTGATCACCGACGAGTCGCAGGAAGCAGCCTTGCCGGAGGGCGTCGAACCCCTCCTGCTCGACGCCAGCGGCGAGCTCAACCCTGCCGGCCTGGTCGAGGATGAACTGATCCTCGCCGTGCCGGTGGTACCGATCGACCCCGATTCGACGGAACTCGAGGCCAGGTGGCCCGACGAAGCCGAAGAGGATGAGAAACCAAACCCTTTCGCCGCGCTCGCCGCGTTGAAGGAACAGAAGAAGTAGTTGGAGACAAGCCATGGCCGTCCAGAAGTCCCGTGTTTCCCCGTCCCGCCGCGGCCAGCGCCGCGCGCACGACTCCCTCACCGCCAAGCAGCTGGCCACCGACCCGACCACGGGCGAGACCCACCTGCGCCACCACGTCACCAAGGACGGCTACTACCGCGGCCGCAAGGTCATCGCGACCAAGACCTCGGTGGTCGAGGAAGATTGAGGCCGTTGTCCGCGCCCTGCCGCGGCAGGGAGCGGTCTGACGTAAGCCTTGCGCGGCGGGCCCGGCCCGCCGCGCGCGTTTGGGACGGTTGGCAGAGGGAGTGACCATGGCCGTGTTCTCGCGTATCGCAGGGACGGGCAGCGCCCTTCCCGAAAAGGTCCTTACCAACAAGGACCTCGAACAATTCGTCGAAACCACCGACGAATGGATCGCCTCGCGTACCGGCATCCGCCAGCGCCACGTCGTGGCCGAGGGTGAAACCACCGCCGACCTCGCCGAACGTGCCGCGCGCGCGGCCATGGAAGCGGCCGGCGTCACCGCCGACCAGCTCGACATGATCATCCTGGGCACCACCACGCCCGACCTGATCTTCCCGTCCACGGCCTGCCTGGTGCAGCACCGCCTTGGTGCCAATGGCTGCGCCGCGTTCGACGTCAACGCGGCCTGCTCGGGATTCATTTACGCGCTGAGCGTAGCCGACGCCTTCGTGCGCTCGGGCAATGCCCGCACCGTGCTGGTGATCGGTGCCGAAACCCTGACGCGCATGCTTGACTGGTCCGACCGCAACACCTGCGTGCTGTTCGGCGACGGTGCCGGCGCGGTGGTGCTCAAGGCCGATGCCGAGGCCGGCATCCTCTCCACCCACCTGCATGCCGACGGCGGCAAGAAGAACCTGCTCTACAACCCGGTCGGCGTCTCCGTGGGTTTCAAGCCGGAAGAAAAA
>CAZXTV010000061.1:8155-9054 GCA_964643705.1 uncultured Arenimonas sp.
GTGCGCGTGCTGATGACCGGCAACGAAGTCTTCAAGCATGCGGTCAAGGCCCTGGACTCCGTGGTCGACGAGACGCTCGCCGCCAACGGCCTGGACAAGTCCGACCTGGACTGGCTGATCCCGCACCAGGCCAACCTGCGCATCATCGAAGCCACTGCCAAACGGCTGGAGATGCCGATGGAGCGGGTCATCGTCACCGTGCACAAGCACGGCAACACGTCCTCGGGTTCGGTGCCGCTGGCGCTGGACGAAGCCGTGCGCTCCGGCAAGGTGCAGCGTGGCCAGCTCCTGCTGCTCGAAGCCTTCGGCGGCGGCTTCACCTGGGGCTCGGCGCTCATCCGCTACTGAACCATGGCCGCCACGCGCGTCCGGCGGGAAAGCTGGCAAGGCCAGGTTGCCTGGCGCAAGACCTATGCCGATGGCGGCCATCGCCGCCGTGTCGCCGCGCTGCGCTGGCTGGCGCGGCGTCTGGGCGCCAACGCCCTGCTGGCGCCGATGCCGCTTTCGCCGGAACTGGCCTGCCGCACCGAGCAGGCGATGATCAACCGCCTGGCCGCGCTGGGCGCCAACGTGCCGCCGGTTTTTTCCGTCGGCGACCGCGAGCTGGTGCTCGGCGACCTGGGGCCGACCCTGGCGGTGGTGTGCCGCGCCGAACCCGACGCCGACACGCGCCTGCAGCTGCTGCAGCTGGGCCTGGATGCCCTGGCGCAGGTGCATGCGCGCGGCGGGTACCTGAGCCAGGCGTTCGCGCGCAACCTGACCGTGCTCGATGGGCGCGTGGGTTTCATCGACCTCGAGGAAGATCCCTGCACGATCATGTCGCTGGCCGCGGCCCAGGCACGCGACGTGCTTTTTTTCGCCCATTCGACCGCGCGCTTCCTCGCCGACCGCCCGGGCGA
>CAZXTV010000062.1:0-9033 GCA_964643705.1 uncultured Arenimonas sp.
CGTCAAGTTCCTGACCCGCTGAGGATTTCTGTAGGAGCGCCTTCAGGCGCGAATCTTTTGACTTTAGCCTTTGGCAAAGAACAAATTCGCGCCTGAAGGCGCTCCTACAAGCTTGAATTAAGGCTCCACCGACGCCATGAGTGTCCCATGACCAACAACGCCAACCCCCTGCTCGCCGACGCCGAACTGCCGGCGTTTTCCGCCATCACGCCCGCGCACGTGAATCCCGCCATCGACGAGGTGCTGGCCGGTTTCCGCGCCGACGTCGAACGCCTGGCCGCCGACCCGCAGGCCCGGGACTTCGAACGCCTGATGGCGCCGCTCGAGCGCTGGGAGGAAACCCTGGGCCGCACGTTTTCGCCGGTGTCGCACCTGCACGGGGTGAAGGATTCGCCCGAGCTGCGCGAAGCCTATTCGGCGGCGCTGGAAAAGCTGACCGAACATTCCACCGAACTGGGCCAGCACCGCGGCCTCTACGCCGCCGTGAAGGCGCTGCGCGACTCGCCGGCCTTCGACGCGCTTGACCGCCCGCAGCGCACCCTGGTCGAAGACAGCCTGCGCGGCTTCAAGCTCAGCGGCGTGGCGCTGGAAGAACCGGCGCGTTCGCGCTTCAAGGCCATCCAGAATGAACTGAGCAAGCTCGAAACCGCTTTCGAAGAGGCCGTGCTCGACGCCACCGACGCCTGGACCCGCCCGGTCGCCGAAGCTGAACTGGCCGGGCTGCCCGCGTCCGCCCGCGACATGCTGCGGGCGATGGCGAAGGAAAAGCAGGCCGACGGCTGGCTGGCCACGCTCAAGGGCCCGGTGGTGCAGGCCGTCCTGACCTTCGCCGACAGCCGTGCGCTGCGTGAAGAGATCTACACCGCCACCAGCACCCGCGCCTCCGACCAGGGGCCGCAGGCCGGCCAGTACGACAACGGCGAGCGCATCGGCCAGATCCTGGCCCTGCGCCACGAGGCGGCCCAGCTGCTGGGCTTTGAATCGGCCGCGCATGAATCGCTGGACGACAAGATGGCCGGCACGCCCGAGCGCGTGCTGGGTTTCCTGCGCGAGCTCGCCGCCAAGGCGCGGCCGGTGGCCCAGCGCGAATACCAGGAACTGCGTGCCTTCGCCGCTGAAAAACTCGGCATCGCCGACCTGCAGCCCTGGGACGTGGCCTACGCGTCGGAAAAGCTGCGCGAGTCGCGGTTTGCCTTCAGCGAAGAAGACCTCAAGCCCTACTTCCCGCTGCCGGCGGTGATGCAGGGCCTGTTCACCGTCGCCGAGCGCGTGTTCGGCGTGCGCCTGGTCGAACGCAAGGGCGTGGACACCTGGCACAAGGACGTGCACTTCTTCGACGTTGTCGATGGTGACGGCAAGGTGCGCGCCGGCGTTTACCTCGACCACTACGCCCGCGCCGGCAAACGCGGTGGCGCCTGGATGGACGTTTGCCGCGCGCGTCTCAACGACGGCATAAGCGCGCACAAGCCAGTGGCCTACCTCACCTGCAACTTCCCGCCGCCCATGGAAGGGCAAGTGCCGCGGGCGCAGGACGCGCAGGAGCGGCCGCCGCCCAATGTCGACACGCCGGCCCTGCTGACCCACGACGACGTGGTCACGCTGTTCCACGAATTCGGCCACGGCCTGCACCACCTGCTGACCGAAGTGGACTGGCCCAGCGTCGGCGGCATCAGCGGCGTGGAATGGGACGCGGTGGAGCTGCCCAGCCAGTTCATGGAGAACTTCGCCTGGCAGCGCGAGGCGCTGGACATGTTCGCCAGGCACTACCAGACCGGCGAGCGCCTGCCCGACGACCTTTACGCGAAGATGCTCGAGGCCCGGCATTTCCACGCCGGCCTGTTCCTGGTGCGGCAGCTGGAGTTCGCGCTGTACGACTTCCGCATGCACCTGGAATTCGACCCGGCGCGCGGCCCGCGCACGCTGGAACTGCTGGACGAAGTGCGCGACGAAGTCGCCGTCATCCGGCCGCCGGCCTTCAACCGTTTCCCGATGGCTTTCACCCACATCTTCGCCGGCGGGTATTCGGCCGGCTATTACAGCTACCTGTGGGCGGAGGTTCTGAGCGCCGACGCGTTTTCAGCCTTCGAACAGGCCGGCGTCTTCGACGCCGACACCGGCGCCCGCTACCGCCGCGAAATCCTCGCCGTCGGCGGCTCGCGCCCGGCGCTGGAAAGCTTCGTCGCCTTCCGCGGCCGCGAACCCGACCCGGACGCCTTGCTGCGTTCGTACGGACTCGCTGCGTGAGGGTTCGTTTTTGGACGCGGATCAAGGCGGATGCACGCGGATAAAGGCAGATGGAGCACTCAATATGTAAGGGCTTTCTCCGCTCTTATCCGCGCGCATCCGCTTTGATCCGCGTACTTCAACGACTCTCCACCTCCGACCGGCGCCAGATCATGTACACGTCGGCGCGCTGGTAGTGGCTGCCGGGTTTGATGCCCGGCTGCATTTCGAAGCCGACGCTTTCGTAGAGTTTCAGCGCCGGCTGCAGGCGGCGCTGGGATTCCAGGAAAAGTTCGGTCCCGCCCAGGCGCTGGTATTCCGCGATGGCGGCTTCCATCAGCTTGCGGCCGATGCCCAGGCCCTGGTGGTCGCCGGTGACGGCCATCTTGGTCAGTTCGTACACGCCCGGTGAATCGAGCATCAGCGCGCAGGTGCCCACCACCTCATCGCCGAGCGTGGCGAACAGGATGCTGCCGCCAGGGTCGAGGATGTGTCTTTCCGGCTCCGAGAGCACCGCGTGGTCGATCGGTTCGATCTGGAAATATTTCGCCAGCCATTCGGCGTTGAGCCGGTAGAAATGCGGCCGCAGTTCTTCCGAATAAGGCACGATGCGCACCGCGTCGGCCTGGCGCAGGCGCACGCGTCGCGCCACGTCGGCGGGCAGGGGCTGTTCGTCGAGGCTGGCTTCGTAAAGCGTCAGCGCGCCCAGAAGGTCCACGCCGGTGTCCATGATCCGCCGCTCGACGCTGGCGCGCATCGCCTGCCAGAGGGGGCGGGCGGCGCGTAGTTGCTCTTCGCAGCGCGGGCTCAGGGCCAGCACGCGCTGGCGGCGGTCGCCGGCGCCGGGGATGCGCTGCAGCCAGCCGTCCCTGGTCAGCCTGGTGGCCAGCTGGCTGATGGCCGAATGGGTGAGGCCGATCTCGCGGGCGATCTCGCCGACGCTGAGCGGGCCACGCTGTTCGAGCAGCCGAAGCACCGGGAACCACCGGGCCTGCAGCTCGATGCCGTGCTCGCGATAGACCTGGTCGACCAGGTCGTAGCTGCGTTCGCTGAGCACCTTCAGGCGGCTGGCGAGGGCAAGCGTGCCCTGGACGGAAAGAAAGCTCATGCGAATTCCGACAGTAATTGTGTAAGCACTAACGTAATTCCCGCCGCGCCCCGGTGCAAGTGCCTCCCGGCCCACGGGCGGGCGGCGGCTTGCGGCAGCCGGTGCGCATGGGCGAGGCTGCCGCGATGCCCCCGTCCCTCGCCACCGGTCCGGCCCGCGGATGAACCCCGGCCGCCGCCTCTCGCTGATCGTCGCCACCACCCTGTTCATCGAGACCATGGACTCGACGGCGATCGCGACCTCGCTGCCGGTCATCGCGCAAGACCTGGGCACCGAGCCGATCGCGCTGAAGCTGGCGCTCACCGCCTACCTGCTGGCGCTGGCGGTGTTCATCCCGGTCAGCGGCTGGGTGGCCGACCGTTTCGGCGCCAAGCGCACCTTCATGCTCGCGATCGGGGTGTTCCTGCTGGGGTCCCTGGCCTGCGCGGCCAGCGCCAGCCTCGAACAGCTGGTCGCCGCGCGCTTCCTGCAGGGCATGGGCGGCGCGCTGATGGTGCCGGTGGGGCGGCTGGTGCTGCTGCGCACCGTGCCCAAGAACGAGCTGGTGCAGGCCCTGAGCTGGCTGACCATTCCCGCGCTCGTGGCGCCGATCCTGGGGCCGCCGATCGGCGGTTTCATCGCCACCTACAGCGACTGGCGCTGGATCTTCCTGATCAACATCCCGATGGGCCTGGTCGGCATGGTGCTGGCCTGGCGCTTCGTGCCCGACCTGCGCGAGCCGGTGAAGCCGCTGGACTGGACCGGTTTCGCGCTGTCGGGCCTGGGCCTGGCGCTGGCACTGTTCGGCTTCTCGACGCTGGGCCGGCACCTGGTGTCGACACCGGTGGCCGTGGGTACGCTGGTCGTGGGCGTGGGCGCGATGTTCGCCTACGTCTGGCACGCGCGCCGCCACCCGCACCCGCTGATCGACCTGGGCCTGCTGCGGTTGCCGACCTTCCGCGCGGGCGTGGTCGGCGGCATGTTGTTCCGCATCGGCATCGGCGCCACGCCCTTCCTGTTGCCGCTGATGCTGCAGCTGGGCTTCGGGCTGACGCCGCTGCAGTCGGGCCTGATCACCTTCGTGTCGGCCGTCGGCGCGATCTTCATGAAAACGATGGCGGCAGCGGTGCTGCGCCGTTTTGGTTTCCGGCGGGTGCTCTGGATAAACGCGCTGCTGGCGTCGGCGATGCTGGCCGGGTTCGGGCTGTTCCGTGCCGACACCGCGCACTGGGTGATCATGGCGGTGCTGCTGGTCTCGGGCTGCTTCCGCTCGCTGCAGTTCACCAGCCTCAATGCCATCAGCTATGCCGAAGTCGACCAGGCGCGCATGGGCCAGGCCAGCAGCCTGTCGGGCATGCTGCAGCAGTTTTCGCTGGCGCTGGGCGTGGCCATCGGCGGTTACGCGCTGCAGGTGGCCGGCAGCTTCACCGGCCAGGACTACGCCGACCCGGCGAACTTCAGCTGGGCGTTCCTGACGGTCGGCGTGATTTCGGCGCTGTCGGCCTGGATGATGTTCCGCCTGCCCAGGGATGCCGGCGCCGAGATGGCCGGCCGCGCCGAAGTGGGCAAGGAACTGTCCGAACAAAAGGCCGAACAACGCTCCGCAACGTGAGCAGAACCCGCGTCCAAAACCGGGGTCAGAGTCGACTTTCCCTACGTACAACTTGCCGTTGCCTGTGCTCCGCGAGGAAAGTCGACTCTGACCCCGGTTTTGCTCAGGCGAAAAACTCGCGGAAGCCGGCGATGGCGCGCTCCAGCCCGTCGTCATCGACATCCAGATGCGTGACCAGGCGGACCCGGGCGCCGCGGCCGGCGGAAATACGCACGCCGCGGGCTTCCAGTGCCTTGGCCAATTCCGCCTGGCGGCCGTCGGGCACGGTGACGAACAGGATATTGGTGAACGCGCCATCCACCGCCAGGCCGAGGGCCTTCAGCGCCAACGCAAGTTCGCTGGCACGGCGATGGTCGTCGGCCAACCGGGCCACGTGGTGGTCGAGTGCGTGGTGCGCCATCGCAGCCATGATGCCGGCCTGCCGCCAGCCGCCGCCCAGCACTTTGCGCCAGCGCCGGCCCTTGTCCACCAGCGCACGCGAGCCCGCCAGCACCGAACCCACCGGCGCGCCCAGGCCCTTGGACAAGCACACCGACACCGAATCGAAGTGCCCCGCGATCTGCGCGGCCGGCACGCCGCAGGCCACCGCGGCGTTGTACAGCCGGGCGCCGTCGAGGTGGAAAGCCAGCCCGCGCTCGCGCGCGAAGGCCCCGGCCTGGGCCAGGTAATCGAGCGGCAGCGGACGGCCATGCCAGGTGTTCTCAAGCGCCAGCAGGCGCGTACGGGCGAAATGCGGGTCGCCCAGCGGTTTCACCGCGGCGTCGAGCGCGTCGATCGGGAGCGTGCCGTCGGCCGCGTGCACGATCGGCTGGGGCTGGATAGAGCCCAGCACCGCCGCGCCCCCGCCTTCGTATTTGTAGGTGTGCGCGTCCATGCCCACCAGGTATTCGTCGCCGCGTTCGCAATGGGCCATCAGGGCCAGCAGGTTGGACTGGGTGCCGCTGGGCACGTACAGCGCGGCTTCGAAACCCAGCTCCTTCGCAACGCGGTCCTGCAGCGCGTTCACGCTGGGGTCGTCGCCCATCACATCGTCGCCTACCGCGGCGGACAGGCCGGCCTCGCGCATCGCCGGGGTGGGCTGGGTCACGGTGTCGCTGCGCAGGTCCACCCACTTCATGCTTGAAATCCTCCGGTCAGGTCATGCGCCGCAGCGTATCGTCGCGGCGGACGAAGTGATGGTACAGCGCCGCCAGCACGTGCAGGCCGACCACCCAATAAAACGCCTCGCCGATCAGTTCGTGCACCTCCTCGAACTGGCCGGCCAGGCCTTCGTTGGGTGACAGCAGGGCCGGCACCACGATCTGGGTGAAGGGCAGCAGGAGTTCCTTGTCGTCGGTCCAGGCGGTCAGCAGCCCCAGCACCGGCTGCGCCACCAGCATTGCGTACAGCAACAGGTGAATGGCCTTGGCGGGTACGGCCTGCCAGGCCGGAAGCGCCGGCAGCACCGGCGGCGCTGGCCGGGAGAAAAACAGCAGCAGCCGCGGCAGCATCAGCGCCAGGATCGCCAGGCCGACCCAGAAGTGCGCCTGCACCATGGCAAGGCGCGGCGCGGAGCCACGTTCGAAGTTCTCGCGGCCAAGGATGAAGACGTAGGCAAGCACCATCAGCACGGCGATGCCCCAGTGCAGGGCGCGTCGCGAGGGAGCGTAGCGGGGTGGCAGCAAGGCCATGGTGATTCTCCGCACGGAAAGATCCAGCCCAAGGGTGCGCCGATCCGGGCCGCCTGCCTTGATCCCCGTCAAGGCTTCGCCGCAGGGCGCGCGAACGGTTAGCATTCGCGCCATGGACACCACCACCATCGCCAGCTGGAACGTCAACTCGCTCAACGTGCGCCTGCCGCACCTCGAGGAATGGCTCAAGCTCCGCCAGCCCGACATCGTCGGCTTGCAGGAAACCAAGCTCGAGGACCCGCGTTTCCCGGATTCGGTGCTGGCGGGCCTTGGCTACCGCAGCGTCTTCAGCGGCCAGAAGACCTACAACGGCGTGGCCATTCTTTCGCGCCAGCCGATCGACGAAGCCAGCTGCGTGATGGGCATCCCGGGTTTCGGGGACGAACAAAAACGCGTCATCGCCGCCACCGTCGGCGACCTGCGCATCGTCAACCTGTACGTTGTGAACGGCCAGGACGTCGGCACCGACAAGTACGACTACAAGCTGCGCTGGCTGGATGCCGTGCACGACTGGCTGGCCGAAGAGATCAAGGCGCATCCGAAGATGGTGGTGATGGGTGACTTCAACATCGCCCCGGACGACCGCGACGTGCACGACCCCGCGGTGTGGAATGAAGACCATATCCTCACTTCCACCGCTGAACGCGCGGCACTGCGCCGGCTGCTGGACCTGGGCCTGCACGACAGCTTCCGCCTGCACAACCAGGAAGGCGGCGTCTTCAGCTGGTGGGACTACCGCGCCGCCGGCTTCCGCCGCAACCTGGGCCTGCGCATCGACCTGTGCCTGGTTTCCGACGCACTGCGCGGCCACTGCACCGGCGCCGAAATCGACCGCGAGCCGCGCACCTGGGAGCGCCCCAGCGACCACACGCCGGCGATGGTGACGCTGAACCTGTAGGAGCGCCTTCAGGCGCGAATCTTTTGACTTTGCCCTTGGCAAAGAAGGGATTCGCGCCAGAAGGGCGTGCCGCGTTTTTGCAGCTCGGACATCAGCTTGGTCGAGTTGGTGAAAAGCACGTTGTCGTCGGCCATGCCGTGCACCAGCAGCAGCTTCGAACGCAGCCCGTCGAGGTGGGTGAACACGGACGAGACGCGGTAGCCGTCCGGGTTGCGCGCCGGATGGTCCATGTAGCGTTCGGTGTAGTGGGTGTCGTACAGCGCCCAGTCCGTGACCGGTGCGCCGGCGACGCCGCAGGCGTAGTGGTCGCTGGCCTGCGCGAGAAGCATCAGGGTCATGTAGCCGCCGTTGGACCAGCCGTGCACGCCGATGCGGGAAGGATCCACCCAGGGCAGCGTGCGCAGGAATTCGACGCCCGCCACCTGGTCCTGCACTTCCACCGTGCCCTGGCGGCCATACAGGGCGCCGCCGAACTTCGCCCCGCGCCGCGGCGTGCCGCGGTTGTCCAGCGAGAACACCACGTAGCCGTTCTGGGCAAGGTACTGGTTGAAGAAGTGGTCGCTGCGCCCCGGCCAGGCGCGGGTCACCGTCTGGGTGGCGGGGCCGCCGTAGACGTACACGACCACCGGATACTTGCGGGCCGGGTCGAAGTCCGCGGGTTTGACCAGGCTGTAGTGCAGCGTGCTGCCATCGGCAGCCTCGAAGCTTCCGAACTCCACCGGACGATGCGCATCGCGGTAGGCCGCGTAGGGATGCGTCGAGTCGGCCAGGTCGTTGGCCACCAGCGTCGCGATCTTCTCGCCGTCGGCCTTGAACAACTCCGTCTGCGGCGGCGTCGACGGGTTCGACCACAGGTCGACGAACACCGCCGCGTTGGTGCTGAAGCTGGCCTCGTGCATGCCTGGCTCCGTGCTCAGGCGACGCGGCTCCCCGCCGGCCAGCGGCACGGCGTAGACGTGTTTCTCGAGCGGCGAATCCTTCGTGCCGGCGACGTAGGCCAGTCCGGCCGCTTCATCCACGCCCAGCAGCGCGTCGACGACCCAGTCGCCGGACGTCAGCGCGCGCTCGGGCGTGCCGTCGGCGCCATGCAGCTGCAGGTGTTCGAAACCGCTGCGTTCGGAGATCCACAGGAAGCGACCGTCCGCAAGGAAACGCAGGCCATTGTGCAGCGGCACCCAGGTGTCGCTGGTTTCGGTGACAAGGACGCGCTGCTTGCCGGTTTCCAGCGAGGTTTCAATCAGTTCGAGCGTGCGCTGGTCACGCGACTGCCGCTGGAAAGTAAGGACACCGGGCGCGCGCCACTGCACGCGCGGCAGGTAGATGTCGGTTTCAGGCCCCAGGTCCACGTCGGCCACCGCCAGCGTGGCGGGCCGGTCAACGCCCGGTTTGCCCGCGTGCATCGTCGCCAGGTCGGCCACGTGCAGGCTGATGCGCACGTTCGGATCGCCCGCGGCCGGGTAGCGCTGCTGCACGACTTCGGTGCGGTCGGCGTACATTTCGTAGCGCTTTTGCACCGGCACCGGTGACTCGTCGATGCGGGTGA
>CAZXTV010000063.1:0-8885 GCA_964643705.1 uncultured Arenimonas sp.
CGCCAGGATCAAGGCCAGGCGGCAGCGCGACGAGCTCGTTGTAGAGCACCAGCGCGTCGGCGCGGGCCTGCGTGGCCACGGCCAGGGTCGCGGCGGTGCCTTCGGTCGGGCACTGCGGGGTCGGCGACGGCGGCGCGGTGTAGATCAGGCCGTTGACGGTGCCGATGTTGAGCGGGGTTTCGGTGTAGGTGCAGCCCGGGCCGGCGTCATGGAAGCCGGTGACCGCGGTGGACACGGCGGTGGTGCCGATGTCGCCGTTGACGATGGTGAGCAGGCCCTGGTTGGTCATGCCGGCCGAACCACCGAAGACGCCGAACGGAGCAGCCGTACCGAGCGCGGGCGGATCCTGGCAACCGGAAGCGGCGGCGGTGAAGCTCCAGGTGTAGTCCACCAGCATCGTGTTGGGCGGAACCGAAAGATCCCTGACGCCGGTGGCACCGCCAGCGATGGTCGCGGTGTACTGGACGCCTGCGACCAGCGGCTGGAGCGGTGCGAAGGTGGCGATGCGACCCGTGGTGGCGTCAAGCGTGATCGACGAGGCGACCACCGGCGTGGTGCCCGGGCCGGTCACTTCGAACGTGGTGGCGTTGATGCTGGCCGGATCCATCCGGATGCCTGGCGGCGCACTGAAGGTCGCGCTGATCGTGTCGGTCGGGCAGACGCCGGGGGCACCCGCGGCGGGGGACGTCGACAGCACGGTGATGTTGCTCGGCGGCAGCGGCGCGGCCGCGGTGGTGAAGGTCCAGACGTAGTCGCTCGGGCCCGGGAGCGGACCCTGGTTGCCGGCCAGCGCATTGCCGGCGATGTCCGTGGCGGCCTGGGTGATGCGGGCGGTGTAGGTGCTGCTGGCGGCCAGCGGTGCATTGGGCAGGAAGGTCGCCGTGCGTGAGCCGCTGGAGTAGCTGACGGCACCCGCCGGCGAAACGCAGGGGGCGGCGCAGGTCACGGTGAAGCTGGAGCCGTTGATCGTCGCTGGCGCCATGTCTTCACTGAACGTCGCCGAGATCGCCGTGTTGGTCGGCGTGCCGGGGGTCGGTCCGGGGATCGTGGTGACCGGTACGGTCGAGATCACCCGCGGGCGGGTGAGGTCGGGGGCGACGCCGGTGGTGAAGCGCCAGACGTAGGGGTTGGCCATCACCAGGCCGGTGGCGACGCTGCGGGCGGCCGTTACGGTCGCCGTGTACTGGGTCAGCGGGGCCAGGCCGGTGCCAGCGGCCAGGTTGAAGGTGGCGACGCGACCCGCGGCATCCAGGGTGACCGTGCCTGCCGGGCTGACGCAGGGCGCCGCGCAGGTGACGGTGAAGCTGGCACCGCTGTCGAGCGGACGCACCGGCTCGCTGAAGGTGGCGGTGATCATCGGGCTGTTGATCGGCACCGCGGTGGCGCCGTTGAGCGGGGTTACCGCGATGACGGTGGGCGCCAGCGCGACGTTGCCACCGGGTCCGCCAAGGATGGGGTCGCGGCCGTCGCTGCCGCCGCCGCCACAACCGGCCAGCAGCGTGCCCAGCAGGGCCACCGCCAGCCAGGGCTTGAATCCGGGAGAGCCATCGAATCGAGTGATCGCGTTCATGAGTGCTTTCCTAGTGAGGTCTGGTCCCGGATGACTGCGGCGCCTGCCGCCGGTTCGCGGCGGGGCAGGCTTGTTCCGGCAAAGGCCGGCCGGGCGTCCAGGTCAGCAAGGGATACGCCCGTGTCCCGGGACCGTCTGTGCGGAAGGCAACTTATGGCTACGCCAACGTGCGATGGCGCACGCTGCACGACGCGAGGGCTCAGGCCGTGGCGGTTGCCGCCGGCGTGCGGGTTTGGCCGAGGTAGGGCAGCAGGCGGTCGGTTTCGCACTTGACCACGGCGTAGCACTCGCAGCTCAGGGCCTCGAGCCCGGGACGGTCGAGCACCGTGATATGGCCGCGCACGTAGTTGATGACGCCCAGCTTCTGCAGCTTGCTGGCCGCTTCGGTGACGCCTTCGCGCCGGACCCCGAGCATGTTGGCGATCAGTTCCTGGGTCATCACCAGCTCGTTGCTCTCGAGCCGGTCGAGCGAGAGCAGCAGCCAGCGGCAAAGCTGCTGGTCGATCGTGTGGTGCCGGTTGCAGACCGCGGTCTGGGCCATCTGGGTGATCAGCGCCTGGGTATAACGAAGCATCAGCTGCTGCGCCTGGGGATCCCGGTGGAACTCCGCCTTGATGGGCTGGCCGGCCAGGCGGTAGGCATGCCCGGCGCTTTGCACGATGGCGCGGCTGGGCGTGCTTTCCCCGCCCATGAACAGCGCGACGCCGACCACGCCCTCGTTGCCCACGACCGAGATCTCGGCGGAGGCGCCGTCTTCAAGCACGTACAGCAGCGAAACGATCGAGTTGGTCGGGAAATAGACGTGCTGCAAGGTATCGCCCGACTCGTAGAGCACCTTGCCCAGCGGCAACTCCACGAGATGCAGTTCGGGGAAGATCCGGTCCCGGACGTCCTGCGGAAAGGCCGCGAGGAGATGGTTCTGCGTCAGTCGGAAGCTTGCCGCCATCGCGCCGGTCCCTGGACACCAGCAAGTCGCCGGCCGGGGCCACTATAGGTTCCGCGCTTTTGCGCATATGTACGTTAGCGTACAGAGCCGGCGGCCCGCCGCCCGGCCCGCGCTCAGTCGGCGGGAAGTCCCTGGCCGCACCGGCGGCAGTGCGAGGCGTCGGTCTCGTGTTCGGCCAGCCGGCAGCCGGGGCAGGCCACCTTGCGGCGTTCGCGCAGGCCCGCCGCCAGTTCGGCGGTGTAGATGCCGGTGGGCACGGCGATGATGCCGTAACCGATGAGGATCAGGATGGAGGTGACGAAGCGGCCCAGCGGCGTCACCGGCGCGATGTCGCCGAAGCCAACGGTCGCCATCGTCACGATGGCCCAGTACATACCGATGGGAATACTGGTGAAGCCCCGTTCCGGCCCTTCGATGACGTACATCGCCGCCCCGAAGATCACCACCAGCGTCAGCACCGCGACCAGGAACACCAGGATCTTGCGGCGCGCGCGGTAGAGCGCGCCCACCAGCATGCCGCCGGCCTCGGTGTATTCCATCAGCTTGAGTACGCGGAAGATGCGCAGGATGCGCAGGATGCGCACCACCAGCAAGGCCTGGCTGCCCGGCAGAAGCAGCGACAGGTAGGTGGGCAGGATCGAAAGCAGGTCGATCACGCCATAAAAGCTGGTGGCGTAGCGCAGGGGGCGCTTCACCACCGCCAGCCGGACCAGGTATTCGGCGGTGAACAGCAGGGTGAACCCCCACTCGGCCACGTAGAACCAATAACCCCACCGGGCGTGGAGGCTGGCGGCGCTGTCGAGTACCACGACGATGACACTGACCACGATCGCGGCGATCAGCACCAGGTCGAAGCGCCGCGGTGCACCCGGGTCGTGCCGGAAGATGATCTCGAAACAGCGCGCGCGCCAGCCTTCCGTGCTGGCGGCTTCGAACTTGCCGGCGGCGATCCGCGGCTCGCTCATGCCGCCGCGGCCTCGAGGGCACGGGCGAAGTCGGCCAGCAGGTCGTCGGGATGTTCAAGGCCCACCGACACCCGCAGCAGGTTGTCCGGGCTGATCGCGTTCGCGCCTTCGATCGAGGCGCGGTGTTCGACCAGGGTTTCCGGGCCGCCCAGCGACGTGGCGTTGATCGCCAGCTCCAGCGCGCCGGCCACCCGCAGGGCGGCGTCGCGGCCGCCCTTGATGCGCACGCTGAGCATGCCGCCGAAATCGCTCATCTGCCTGGCGGCGATGTCGTGGCCGGCGTGCGTGGCCAGGCCCGGGTAGTGCACGGCGTCCACGCCGGCATGCCCGGCCAGGAACTGCGCCAGCGCCATCGCGTTGCGACAGTGCCAGGCCATTCGCGCCGGCAGCGAGCGGCAGCCGCGCAGGATCAGCCAGGCGCTGAAGGGCGCGAGGATGCCGCCGGTGAGGTGGCGGCGGTGGAAAACCGCGTCGTGGAAGGCGTCGCGGCGGGCGAACACCAGTGCGCCGCCCATCACGTCGCTGTGGCCGCCGATGTACTTGGTGGTCGAATGCATCACCAGGTCGGCGCCCAGCGACAGCGGCCGCTGCAGCACCGGCGTGGCGAAGGTGTTGTCGCAGGCCAGCAGGGCGTCGTTGCCGTGTGCCAGCTCCGCCAGCGCGGCGATGTCGGCAATGCACAGGCGCGGGTTGGACGGGGTTTCGGCCCAGATCATCCGGGTTTCAGTCCGCAGGGCGGCGCGCACGGCGTCCAGGTCGGACATGTCCACCGCCGTGGCGATGATGCCGCGCTGGGGCAGGAATTCGCCGCCCAGGACCCGCAGGCCGGTGTAGCAGTCGGTGGGGATAAGCAGGTGCGCGCCCGTGGGCAGGGATTCCAGCGCGGCCGCCATGGCCGCCATGCCCGAACCGAAACACAGGGCCGCCTGGCCGCCTTCCATCGCCGCCAGCGCCGTTTCCAGGCGATCCTGGGTCGGGTTGGCTTCGCGCTGGTACTCGAAGCCAGCCTGGCGTTCGCCGGCCGGGCCGTGCCGGAAGGTGGTGGCCATGTGGATCGGCGGCGAGACGGCGCCGGTGCTTTGATCCGGTTCGCCGCCAGCGTGCACGGCCAGGGTTTCGATGCGGGTCATGCAGTGGGCTCCAGCAGGTGGTGTTCGGCCAGGTGCGCGCGCAGCCCGGCCGGGCTGCGGTAAGTGTGCGCCATCAGGCCGGCGCGCCGCGCGCCCTTGGCGTTGTCGGGCTTGTCGTCGAAGAACAGCGCGTCGGCCGGCGCCACGGCCAGCGCCGCCAGGCAGCGCCGGTAGATGTCCGGGTCGGGCTTGGCCAGGGCGAACTGCGCGGAGCAAAACACCCGGCCTTGGAAAAACGGCGCCAGGGCGGGGCAGATGGCGGCGAAATGGTCGCGCAGCATCAGCCCGTTGTTGGTCAGTACCGCCAGCTGCACCGAATCGGCCAGGGTGTCGAGAAGGTCCAGCGCGCCGGCCATGGGCTGCATGGCCGCGGCGCGGGCGGCGATGCAGTCTTCCAGCCGGACCGGCACTCCGAGCCCGGCGGACAGCGTCGCCAGCAGGCCGTCGGTGTCGATGCGGCCCAGGTCGGCGTCACGTTCGAGCCCGGAATCAAACAGCGCCGCCGACACCGCCTCCGGTCGGGCGCCGCAGCGTTCGGCCAGCACCCGCACCCGCGGGGCATGGTCGTAGTGCACGAGCACGCCGTCGAGGTCGAACAGCACCAGCGCCGGGCGCCTCACCCGGCGGCGACTTCTTTGAAGGCTTCGCGCGCCGCCTGGATGGTGAACGCCAGTTCTTCTTCGCCGTGGGCGCTGGACAGGAAGCCGGCCTCGAAAGCCGAAGGCGCGAAATAGACGCCACGGCGCAGCATGGCGTGGAAGAAGCGGTTGAAGGCGGCGGTGTCGCAGGCCACCGCTTCGGCGAAGGTTTCGACCTTCTTGTCGGTGAAGAACAGGCCGAACATCGCGCAGCTGCGGGTGGTGGTGACCGGCACGCCGGCGTCGTGGGCCGCGGCCTCGAGGCCGTCGCACAGGTCGTGCGTGGCCGACTCCAGGCGCTCGTAGAAACCCGGGCCCTGGATGATGCCCAGCGTGGCCAGGCCGGCGGCCATCGCCACCGGGTTTCCGCTCAGGGTGCCGGCCTGGTAGACCGGGCCGGCCGGCGCGACCTGCTGCATCAGGTCGGCGCGGCCACCGTAGGCGCCCACCGGCATGCCGCCGCCGATGATCTTGCCGAAGGTGCTCAGGTCGGGCGTGACGCCATAACGCGCCTGGGCGCCGCCGAGCGCGACGCGGAAGCCGGTCATCACTTCGTCGAAGATCAGGATCGCGCCCGACTGCGTGCACAGCTCGCGCAGGTGCTGCAGGTAGCCTTCGCGCGGCAGGATGCAGTTGGCGTTGCCGACGATCGGTTCGACGATGACGCCGGCGATTTCCTCGCCCACTTCCGCGAAGAGTTTCGTGGCCGCTTCGAAATCGTTGTAGGGCAGGGTCAGCGTCAGGTCGGCAAGGGCCTTGGGCACGCCCGGTGAATTGGGCAGGCCGAAGGTCAGCGCGCCGTGGCCGTGGTAGCAGCCTTCGAACTTGACGATGCGGTTGCGGCCGGTGGCGCCGCGCGCCAGGCGGATGGCCGACAGCGTGGCTTCGGTGCCGGAGTTGACCATGCGCATCATCTGCATGGACGGCACCAGCTTGCGCACGGTTTCGGCCATGGTCACTTCCAGGGCATTGGGCACGCCGAAGCTCAGGCCCTTGCGCATGGTCGAGGCAACGGCGTCGAGCACCTTCGGGTGGGCGTGGCCGGCGATCATCGGGCCCCAGCTGCCGATGTAGTCGATGTAGCGGTTGCCGTCGACGTCCACGAGGTAGGCGCCTTCGGCACTGGCCGCGAAAAACGGTTCGCCGCCGACCGACTTGAAGGCGCGCACCGGCGAATTGACGCCGCCCGGCATCAGGTCCAGGGCGCGGGTGAAGAGTTCGTGGCTGGTGGCGGTGTTCATGGCTTGGCGGTCTCGTGGGTGTTCGGTTCGAAGGCGCGGCGGTAGGCGCGCAGGGCGGCGGCCGGGTCGGGGGCGTCGAAAACGCCACCGATCACGGCCAGCAGGTCGGCGCCGGCGGCGACCAGTACGGCGGCATTGTCCGGGGTGATGCCACCGATGGCCACCCGCGTGCAGCCGAGCGTGGCGCTCTCGCGCAGCAGGCGGGGGTCGGCGCGGCGGGCGCCGGGTTTGGTGCCCGAGGGGAAAAAGGCGCCGAAAGCGACGTAATCGGCCCCGGCCGCCACCGCCTGGCGGGCGAGGCCGAGGTCGTCGTAACACGAGGCGCCCAGCCACAGGCCGGGGGCTTCGCGCCGGGCCTGGCGCAGGTCGCCGTCGTGTTCGCCCAGGTGCGCGCCATGGGCACCCACGTCCAGGGCCAGGCGCCAGTGATCGTTCACCACCAGCGGCACGCCGGCCTGCGCGCAGGCCGGGGCCAGGGCGAGGGCCTGCTGGCGGCGCAGGTCGGGGCCGGCGGCCTTGTTGCGGTATTGCAGCAGGGCCGGCCGTTCGGCCAGCAGGGGCTGCAGCCGCGCCAGCAACCGGGCGGTGTCGGGCTCGTCGGGCGTGAGCAGGTAGACGCCGCGGCGCCTGGCGGATGGGCTGGGGTTCATTTCGGCATGACCGGCAAGATGCGAGAATGTTAGCCGTTAACGCATTGACGGAACCGCAATGAACACCCCCACCGCCGCCGCCACCACCTACCGCACCTGGATGTGCGTCGTTTGTGGCTTCATCTACAGCGAGGCCGACGGCCTGCCGGAAGAGGGCATCGCCCCCGGCACGCGCTGGGAAGACGTGCCCGACACCTGGGTCTGCCCGGACTGCGGCGTCACCAAGGACGATTTCGAGATGGTGCCGGCCTGAGGCAGGTGTTTCAGTTCAGGCGCGCCGGCACGCCGCTCAGGTCGACCAGCGCGGCGCGCACGCTTTCGACGTCGTCGGCTTCCGGAAGCATCTGCAGGTAGCGCGCCAGGTCTTCGCGCGCGCCCTTGGCGTAACCCAGCTCGCGGTAGGCCAGGCCACGGTCGCGCACGGCTTCGGCGGTGCCGGGCGAGAGCTTCAGCAGGCGGTCGGCGGTGCGCGCCACGCGTTCCCAGTCACGCTGCTCCAGATACAGGCCCTTGAGGTTGCGCAGCATGCGCATCAGGATCCCGCGGTGCGTGGTCGGCGCCAGGATCTGCATCAGCTGCTGGTCGTCCGGCGGGTGTCCGCCCATGTGCGGCGATGCGCGTTCGCGCAGTTCGTCGGCGCTCACCGGCCGGCCCTTGTTGAAGGGGTCGAGCACCAGGATGCCGTCGTCCACCGGCAGGCGCACCAGGAAATGCCCCGGGAAGGAAATGCCGTCCAGCGGCATGCCCAGGCGGCGGGTGACTTCGATCTGGATCACCGCCAGCGAGATCGGGATGCCCAGCTTCCGGTCGACGACGTCGTTGAGGTAGCTGTTGCGCGGGTCGTCGTATTCGAGGTTGTTGCCGGCGAAGCCGACTTCCTCGAACAGGTAGCGGTTGATCGCGGTCAGGCGCGCCGGCAGGTCGATGTCGCCGTCGAGCTGCGGCCGCAGCGCATCGGCGTAGGTGTCCACCTGTGCGGTGTAGCCGCTGGGGTCGAGGTCGGGGTATTCGTCGCGGGCGATCAGCAGCGCCGTGTCGAGCAGCGGCAGTTCGTCATCGCCAAGCGCGGCCAGCGCATTCCAGTCCGGCAGTGTGTTCGGGGCGTCCATGCAGGCAATGTGGCCCCGGCGTGGCCATGAATCAAGGCTCGCCGCGTTCGGGGATGCCCGGGCCCAAGGTGAGCGTGTCGCCGGCCTTCGCGCCCAGCGCGCTGGCCTGGCCGGCGTTGAGTTCAAGCACGTACAGCGCCGGTGCGCTGCTGGGATAGGGCGGGCAGCTGTCACCGAGCGAACAGGGCGGCACGCCGCGCGACACCGACACCAGCCGGCGCGAGGCGTCGAAGTAGAAGATGTCGAGCGGGATCCGGGTGTTCTTCATCCAATAGGCCAGCGGCCGCTCGGCGTCGTGCACGAACAGCATGCCGCTGCCTTCGGCCAGGGATTCGCGGAACATCAGGCCGCGGTTGCGTTCGGCGTCGTCATCGGCGACCTCCACCTCGAAACGCTGGCCATTTAGCTCCACCCAGGCCTGGCCGTCGGTGGCGCATCCGGCCAGGGGCAGCAGGGCGGCGAGGTACAGGGCGAAGCTGGCGAGGCGCATGGCGGACTCCGGCGGGTGTCCCGGGACGTTCCGGGATGGGCCCGCGGGGTGTCAAGCCGGGCCGGTCTTCACCCCCTCTTCCCAATCCTGATCCATGCCGCTATAGTTCGCGGCCCTCGACGGCCTGGACGGCGCGGGGGGCGGAA
>CAZXTV010000064.1:0-8878 GCA_964643705.1 uncultured Arenimonas sp.
ACTGCAGCGGCAGCCCGATGTCGGCCTTGCGCAGCAGCGCCATCGCTTCCTGCAGGTCGTCGCGCTTCTTGCCCGTGACGCGCAGCTTGTCGCCGTTGATCTGGGCCTCGACCTTGAGCTTGGCTTCCTTTAGCGTGGCGACGATCTTCTTGGCCAGCTTCTGTTCGATGCCCTGCTTGACGGTGATCTTCTGGCGCGCCTGGGCCAGGTTGATCTCGGGCTCGCCGACGTCCAGGCAGCGGATGTCGATGCCGCGGGCGATCAGCCGGGCCTGCAGGATGTCGAGCATCTGCTTGAGCTGGAAATCACTCGGCGCCTTCTGCGTGACCACGAAGCCGTCGAGCTCGAAGCTGGCGTCCTGGCCCTTGAAATCGAAGCGGTTGCCGAGTTCACGGTTGGCGGTGTCCACGGCGTTGGTCAGTTCATGCTTGTCCACTTCGGACACGACGTCGAACGATGGCATGGTGGCTCCCTGGCGGTTTTGCGCCATTCTAGCCGAGCCGGCGGCAGCTTCATCCGGCTGAACGACCGGTTTGCCTTCACACCGGGACAACGAAGGGTTCAAGGGCAATTCAGCGCCGCAACCGCAATCATTCGCCCCGTGGACGGCCCCGGCCGCCCGCGCTCCGTATCCCGAGGGAACCTACGATGAAAAATGTACTGATGGTTTCGATCGCCGTCCTGCTGGCGGGCGCCACGGTGATGCCGGTTGCCGCACAGGACGTGCGTGCCCGGGTCGTCGCCGGCGAGTCCGCCCGCGAGAGCAACAAGGGCCCCGCACGGGAAGATCGCCGCGAAGACCGGCGTGACGATCATCGCGGGAATCGGGAAGACCACCGTGAAGATCGTCGCGACTGGCGTGCCGACCGTCGGGACGACCGTAATGATCGTCACGACGACCGCCACGACGACCGCCGTGACCACCGCCGCGACTGGAGCCAGGACAACCGCCACGCCCCGCGCTATGCCAGCCATGGCCGCCAGGTTGATCCGCGCTACGTCAGCTACGGCCGCCAGCATGATCCGCGCTACGGCGGCCACGGCTACCAGGACGATCGTCGCTACGCGCGCCACGACAACCGTCGTTACATGCGCCATGACGACCGCCGCTGGCGTGGTCACCAGTGGCGCCCCGAGCACCGCTTCCGTGCCCCGGTGCGCTACCACTACCCGTCGGGCCATCGCTACGTGCGCTGGAGCGTCGGCCACCGGATGCCGCAGGCGTATTACGGCCATCCCTACTACGTGGACTACGACAACTACCGCCTTCCGCCGCCGCCCTATGGCCACCGCTGGGTGCGCTCGGACCGGGACGTGGTGCTGGTAGCCCTGGCCACCGGCCTGGTGCTGGACGTGCTGTACGACCTGTACTACTGAGCCTTCCGGCGAAGTGGTTCCCTGACGGGCGGCCAAATGGCCGCCCGTCTTGTTTCAGTCCTGTGCTTGGGTGGTCTCGTCGAACAGCCCCGGCTGCGGGGGCGACTCGTCCTGGCCCCGGAAGTTGGCCAGGCCAACGCCCACCAGGCGGAAGCGCGTGTGCGCCGGCAGGTCCACGCGCTGGCGAAGTCCCAGCACGGTGGCGGTGAACTCCTCCAGGGTCGCCGGCAGCACGGCGGGTGTCAGGCTGCGGGTGAGGATGCGGAAATCGGCGGTCTTGAGCTTGAGCACGATCGTGCGCGGGCTGCGCCCGGTTTCGCGCCCGGCCGCCGCCCAGGCCTTCGCGGCCAGGCGCACGATGGCGTCGGTGGTCTGTTCAAGCGGCAGGTCGGTTTCGAAGGTGTCCTCGGCCGAGACCTGGGTGGTGGGCCGCTCGCTCTGCACCGGGTTTTCGTCGATGCCCAGGGACAGTTCGTGAAGGCGCCGGCCCCAGCGACCGAACCGGGCTTCCAGGCCGTCGCCACCGTGCGTGCGCAACTCGCCGACGCTGCGGATGCCCAGCGCGGCCAGCCTGGCTTCCATCACCTTGCCCACGCCCGGGATCTTGCCGACCGGCAGGGGTGCCAGGAAGTCCGCCACCATGGCCGGCTTCACCACGAAGAGGCCGTCGGGCTTGCGCCAGTCGCTGGCGATCTTGGCCAGGAATTTGTTGGGCGCGACGCCAGCCGAGGCGGTGAGCGCGGTTTCCTCGCGGATCTGGGCGCGCACGGATTCGGCCACGGCGGTGGCGCTGGCCAGGCCCAGCTTGTTGTGGGTGACGTCCAGGTAGGCCTCGTCCAGCGACAGCGGTTCGACCAGGTCGGTGTGCCGGGCGAAGATGTCCCGCACTTGGCGCGACACCGCCTTGTAGCGCACGAAGTCGGGCGGCACGAACACCGCCTGCGGGCAGAGTTTTTCAGCCCGCAGCGCCGGCATCGCCGAACGCACGCCGAACTTGCGGGCTTCGTAGCTGGCCGCGCAGACCACCGACCGGGCGCCGCGCCAGGCCACCACCACCGGCCGGCCACGCAGCGAGGGCTCGTCGCGCTGTTCCACCGACGCGTAGAACGCGTCCATGTCCACGTGCACGATCTTGCGCGGCGCCGTCACGACGTGGCGGCTGCAGGGCAGGGTGCTGCCGTCGTTGAGGTGGATGCGGGCGTCGCCGGTGTCCAGCGGTTCGATGCTGGCGACGTGGTCGAGGTTGATGATGTGGCTGCGGTGCACGCGCTGGAACCGGGCCGGGTCGAGCCGGGTCTCGATCGCCGAGATCGTCGTGCGCAGCGGGTACTCGCGGCCGCGCACGCGCAGGTTCACGTAGTTTCCCGACGCCTGCAGGGCCTCGATGTCGTTCGCGGCGACCAGGAACTCCCGGCCCAGCTTGCGCACCAGGAAACGTTCGGGGCGTTCGGCCGGGGCGTCCGGCGGGGCGTCGTCGGGCGCATCGAGCAGGCGGGCCTCGCCCTGCATGCGTCGCAGCACGAAGCGGTAGCCTTCCATCACCAGCGCAAACTGCAGGAAGGTGCGGCCGTCCTTGAGGTACTCGTAGAAAAGTTGCCGGCCCCAGTTGCCGAAGTCGTAGTCGGCGCCGGCCCAGGCGTAGACGGCTTCGCGCAGCGCCACCATGCCGGCCACGTGCAACAGGCAGAAGACCAGGCTGCCCAGCAGCCAGGCCGGCAGCACCCGCACCCAGGTGTCCAGGTGCAGGGGGAAGCGCCGGGTGTACCAGGCGATGCCGGGCACCAGGGCCAGCAGGACCAGGTGGCTGGTCCACTCCCAGACCGCCGGTTCCATGGGGTGGTGGGGCAGGCCGGCCCGGCGCAGTTCCATGCCCACGACCATGGTTTCGCTGGCCGCGCCGAGCAGGATCAGCAGGATCCAGGCGCCCCATTCGACCCAGCGGCGGTGGGGCCGGTAGCGGTCGTAGGCGGTCGGGGCGGGAGGCGCGGCGGGCATCGGGCCATTCTAGGCAAGCGGCGCCGCGGAAGCCCGCCCCGGTTCGTCCCTGGTTTCCGCGTCTGGTCACCGCGGCCTCGCCGGGTGTCACCTGGCGCTGGCAGCGGGCAGGGTGGCTGCCCAGTCTGGCGGGGTCTTCCCTGGCCACCGGAGCCCGCCCGTGCAACGCCGATACGACATAGACGCCCTGCGCGTCATCGCCTTCGCCCTGCTGATCGCCTACCACGGCGGCATGGTCTATGTGGCCGAGTGGGGCTTCCACCTCAAGTCCGGCCACACCTACGAATGGCTGCAGTGGCCGATGATCGCCATGAACCGCTGGCGCATGGACCTGATCTTCCTGCTCTCGGGCCTGGCCATCGGGCTGTTCCAGCCCGAGCGCCAGGTGGGTCGCTTCGTGCTGCTGCGGACCTGGCGGCTGCTGCTGCCGCTGCTGTTCGGCATGGCCGCCATCGTGCCGGTCCAGGCCTACTGCGAGGCGGTGGCGAACGGCGTGGTCGAGCCCGGGTTCGGCGCCTTCATGGCACGCTACGTCCAGTTGCAGCCCTGGCCCGAGGGGGGCTTCGCCGGCGCGGAACACGGGCTCACCTGGAACCACCTGTGGTACCTGGCCTACCTGTGGGTTTACACGCTGGTGCTGGCGGTGCTGCTGCCGGCGCTGCACAGCCGCCCCGGGAAGGCGCTCACGGCCTGGCTTGGCGGGCTTCGCGGCGCCTGGCTGGTGCTGGTTCCGGCGGCCGTGCTGGGGCTGTACATGAACACCCTGCTGCAGCCCTTCGGCGACGCCGAGCGCGACCTGGTCAGCGACTGGTACCGCCACGCCGAATACTTCACGGTTTTCCTGTTGGGCTACCTGCTCGCGCGTTGCCAGGGCTTCTGGACCGAGCTGCTGCGCCTGCGTTGGCCACTGGTCGTGGCCGCGGTGGTGATGGGGCTGGTCTACCTGCCGCTGCTGCGTTCGGACATCGAATTCGGCGACGTCGCCCTGGCGGCGATCCGCTGCCTGCGCGGCCTGTACGCATGGACCACGCTGCTGGCGATCCTGGCCTGGGGCCACCACCTGCTCAACCGACCCTTCCGCTGGCTGCCCTATGCCACCGAGGCGGTGTATCCCTGGTACGTGCTGCACCAGAGCGCCATGGTGCTGCTGGCCTACTGGCTGGTGCCGCGGGGGCTGCCCGTGCTGGTGGAAGCCGGTGCGGTGCTGGGCGGCACCTTGCTGGCCTGCGCGCTGGGCCACGAACTCATCCGCCGGGTCGGCGTGCTGCGCCCGCTGTTCGGGCTCAAGCGGCGCAAGCCTGACTCAGTGCGGGCGCAGCCGGAATCGTTCGCGGTAGTCGGCGGGCGTGAGTGAGGTGGCGCGCTTGAACAGCTTGCGGAAACTCGAGGTGTCCGAATAACCGCAGCGTTCGACGATCTCGTCGAAACTCAGCAGGGTGGTTTCCAGCAGCGCCTTGGCGCGCTCCACCCGAAGATACTGCAGGCGCGCGAGCGGGCTGGCGTTGAAGTGCTGGCGGAAATGCCGCAGCAGGCTGCGTTCGCTGGTGCCGCAGTGTTTGGCCAGCTCGGCGATGGACAGTTCGCGGTGCAGTTCGCGCTGCAGGAAGCCTTCGGCCTTCTCGGACAGCGAGTGCCGCGGCCGTTCGGCCAGGGCCAGGCTGATGTAGGGGGCCTGGCTGGTGCGCTCGGGGTCGATCAGCATCATGCGGGCGGTGCTCTGGGCCAGCGCCGGGTCGGCCACGCGCGCCAGCACCTGCAGCAGGTAGCCCATCACCGCGGTGCTGGCGCCGGTGGTGGCGATGTGGCCGTCCTCGACCACCATGCGCTGCACGTCCAGCCGCACCCGCGGGTAGTGGGTGCGGAAGGCGCTGTCGAGCCACCAGCTGGTGGTGGCCTCGTGGCCGTCGAGAAGGCCGGCTTCGGCCAGCAGCATGCTGCCGCAGCAATTGGCCGCCAGCGGCACGCCGCGCAGCGACATCGCCCGCAGCAGCTCGATTTCAGGCCCGTAGGTGGCCAGGCGCTCGCGGGCGTCGTGCACGCTGGCGTGCATGTAGCCGGGCACCAGCAGCAGGTCCAGCGCACGGTCGGGCGAGTGCACCGGGCCGATCACCAGCCCGCCATCGAGGTTGATGCTGGCCTGGCCGCGGGCACCCACCAGCACCGATTCCAGCTTCAGGGGCGTGGCCGGATCGCGCAGCTGCGCCAGCTTCTGCGCGATCCTGAGCATGTCCATGGCGCCCGTGTAACACGACGGCATGGCGCCATCCATGGCCAGCAGGCCCAGGGTGAAACGGCCTTCAGCGGGCGACATAGATCGAGCCCGAGTTGTCCGACAGCCAGTCGAGCAGGGCGCGCGGCACGGCCAGGGCCGGCAGCGCGTCGGGCTGGGCCTGGTTGCAGTCAAGCAGCCGCACGCGGCCGGGGTGGCCGTCGGGCAGGGCCGTGGCGGACGGCGCCACCAGGGTCGGTTGGCCCTGCGCATCGCGGGTCAGTAACCACAGGCCGGGCGGGGGCGCGGTGCCCAGGTCGCAGGACTCGGCGATCCGCAGCTTCACGTCGCGGCCTTCCGCCGGCAGCAGCCGCCAGCGGCGTGCGGGCCCGTTGTAGACGGCGTCATAGCGGGTGCCTTCGACGAAGACGGCCTCGTCGGCCACCGGTGCCCGCGCCTCGGCGCAGACGGGGTGGGTGGACAGCAGGGCGGTCAGCAAGGCCAGGGTCATCAGGGATTTCATGGCGGACTCCTCGGTGTCCCGGGCGGGGGCGCCGGGGTGCACACAGGGTCGCGCTGGCGAGTCTGGCCCGGCAGTGGCGTAAACGCCACCCTCGGGGCGAAATCCGCCGGGATGCCGTCCCGGGCCTAGCAGCCGTCGGTGTAGTGCAGCCAGCCGGTCAGCAGGCCGCCGTCGGCCTCGATGCGCTCGACCCGGCCGCAGGGCAGCACCGGGCGGGTTTCGCCCGGCGGCAACCAGCGCGGCTGGTCCTCGCCGGCCTGGATGTCGCCGGCCGGCACCGGCTGGACCGACTCGATGTCGCCCGTGCCCAGGTCCACCAGGCAGTCGAAGCGGTCGCCGCCCGAATCGACCAGGCGCACGGCCGCCTTGCCACGGTTGAGCGGCCAGGCCTTGCTGACGCCTTCAGTGACGACGCCGCCGTCGAAGGCGCAGCGCAGGACCGCCCGGCCCAGTTCCGGCAGCGCCCGGCTCCAGTCTCCGGCCGGTTTGCCGGCGGCGGCGAAAACCGGCGCGTTTTCCAGGTCCAGCCCGTATTCCGCACGGCAGCAGCCCGTGCCTTCGCGCCCATCGGCGAAACGCACGGCCACGCTGAAGGGCATCGCCGGGCCGTCGGCCATGGTGTCGAAACACTGCGCCGGCGACAGCACCGCACCGGCGAAGGCGCCGGGTTCGTCCTCTGGTGCACCGCGGAAGGTCCAGGCGCCCGTGCCGGTGGCGGCGAGTTCGCCCACCAGCAGGGTTTCCGAACCCGGTTCGGACAGCAGGCCGCCCTGCCGGCTCAGGTCGAGCGACCAGAAGGGTTCGTTGCCGCTGCAGCTGAAGCTGCGGGGGACCTGGTCCGCCGGCACTTCCGGCAGCGCCTGGGCTTCGGCCCGACTGGCGGCGTCGTCGGCCGGCAGGGGGGCGGCGACGTCCGTGCCTGCCTCCGGCGGACCGGGAGCCGGCGAACAGGCGGCCAGGGCGAGCACGGTCAGGGGCAGCAACAGGGCAGCGCGCATGGCGGACCTCCGGCAGGGAAGGACACGATGCCGCAGGGTTTTCACCCCGGCAAGCTGAACGTTCCGGCAGGCCCGGGCCGGGCTGCGTCAACCCGACGGCCCGGGGGGCGTTCTTGGGAGGCAAGGGCGGAATTTCCCGCCACGCAACGGAGAACGCACATGCGCAAGACCCTGGTTTTCACTGCGCTGGCCCTGGCCAGCGGGCTCGTGATGGCGCAGCAGGCCGCGCCCACCGATGCCCGCGGCGACCGCGACGCAAATCGCGCCCAATGGCGCGCCCAGGCCGACGCCCGCTTCACCGCGGCCGACAAGGACGGCGATGGCCAGCTCGACCGGATCGAGGCGCAGGGTCTGAACGAGCGCCTGGCGAAGAACTTCGACCGCATCGATACCAATTCGGACGGCGAACTCAGCCGCGACGAGCTCAAGGCCATGCACGGCAAGATGCGCCACCACGGCCGCAAGGCCCATGGCCGCATGGCCTACATGCGGGGCCTGATGAAGGGCATGGACGACGACGGCAACGGCGCCATCAGCCGGGCCGAACTGGGCATCAAGGTGCCCAAGCTGGTGGAGAACTTCGCGGTCATCGACATCGACGACAACGGCGAACTCAGCCGCGAGGAAATGCGCGCCTTCCACAAGGCCCAGCGCGCCGAGCACAGGGCACAAAAGGGCAACTGAGGCGGGGGTGGTGGCGGGGGGGGGGGGGGGGCGCCCCCCCCCCCCGCCCGGGTTCAGAAGCGCAGGCCGGCGCTGATGCCGTAGACGATCGGATCGACTTCGGCGGTGCCGACGTTGCCCAAGGTTTCCACGGTCACGTCGGTTTCGAAGGACAGGCGGCGCAGGTCGGCGCGCAGGAAGACATTGTCGCTGACGAACCAGTCCAGGCCGGCGCCAAAAGCGATGCCGTTGGCGTTGGAGCCGTCGATGCCCAGGCCGGCGAGCGCGCCCTGGGTGCGTTCACCCGAGACGTTGACCCAGCCGTAGCCCAGGCCGATGAACGGCCGCACGGTGCTGTCCGGGGCGAAGTGGTAGTTCACGCTCAGCGTGGTCGGCCGGTGTTCGACGCTGGCCACGGTACCCAGGCCCGCCAGGGTCACCTCGTGTTCGAACTTGGCCAGGCCCGTCCACAGTTCCACCGACCAGTTGTCGTTGAAGGCGTAGGCGGCGCTGCCGGTCAGGCTCCAGTCGTCGTCCACGGTGGCGTCGGCGCCGGCCAGCTGGCCATTGTCTGACTTCGGGTCGGTGTTCTGGTAACCCAGGGTCAGGCTGAAGGCCTGGGCATTGGCGCCGGATGCGGCAAGCGCGGCGGCGAGGGCGAAGCTGGTCAGCACGAGGCGTTGCATGGGGGATCTCCTGGCATTGGTTGAGGGGCCGGCCGGCGACCGGTGCGCAGAGGCTGCCCCGCAAGCGATCAAACCGCGGTGAGCCCGGCGCAAAGGCCGGGTGAAGCCAACGCCCGATGAACGCCAGGGGAACTACGGGGCGGTCGCCCTGTCCCAAATGGCACAGGTGCCTTCAAGATGTCCGGGCGACCCTGTGGATCGTCGCAAGGGATGTACGGATGCAGATCCTTGGCGCAAGGGCCGGAATGGTCCCGCCCGGACGCGAACAGCACGCGCGTTCCAAGGCGTTAGCGCTGCCCACGCCCCCCAGGCATGCCCCGGGGGGTTTTTTTTGGGGCCAACCGGGGGACAATGGAAAACCCTCCGTTTGAAAACCCCAGGTGGACCATGGCCGAGCTCAAGGAAGCGCGGGTGCCGGATATCGGCG
>CAZXTV010000065.1:0-8385 GCA_964643705.1 uncultured Arenimonas sp.
TGCATTGCTCCGTTCATGAACGGGTACCCGTTCGAGGGTGGGGCGATCCGGTACTATCCGGCCGGTCCGTTCCATGAGCGCCTAGATGTCCGCCAAACCCGAGCCCCAAGACAACCACCTCCTGGCAGCGCTGGCGCCCGAGGTTCAAGGCCGTTTGTTCCCGTACCTGGAGCTGGTGCCCCTGCCGCTGCGCGCGTTGCTGTATGAATCCCGGCGGCCGATGGGGCACGTCTATTTCCCCACCGACTCCATCGTCTCGCTGCAGTATTCGATGGAAAACGGCGCCTCGGCGGCGATCCTGGTGGTGGGCAACGAGGGCCTGCTGGGCATCACCTTGTTCATGGGCGGCGAGAGCACGCCAAGCCGGTCGCTGGTGCAGAGCGCGGGCTACGCCTACCGGCTTCCCCGGCAGCGCGTGAAGGAGGAGTTCAATCGCCACGGCCAGCTGCTGATGCTGATGCTGCGCTACACGCAGGCGCTGATTTCGCAGATTTCCCAGACGGCCGTCTGCAACCGCCACCATTCGATCGACCAGCAGCTGTGCCGCTGGCTCCTGCTTTCCATGGACAGGTTGTCGCACAACCACCTGACGATGACCCAGGAATTCATCGGCAACATGCTCGGCGTCCGCCGCGAAGGCGTCACCCAGGCGGCGAAGAAACTGCAGCACCTCGGCGTAATTTCCTATTCGCGCGGACTGATCAAGATGCTTGACCGGCCGAAGCTGGAGACCCTGAGCTGCGAGTGCTACAGCGTGGTCAGGAAGGAAACTGATCTTCTTCTTCACTACCTGCCGCAGCGTCACGTGATCACCAACACCGACGCCATCCCCACCGCGACCCTCGGGACCCCCTGAGCCGCCAATGCGGGCGGGCCGGGACGGCTAGCGCTCGGTGCGCCAGTTGAGCGACGCCGCCGATTCGGTGCCCGATTCAATGGTGATGTCGAAGCCGTGCGACAGCAGGTACTTCAGGGTGATCACCTGGCCGCGGCCGACCAGCGAAATGCCGTAGCCCAGGAACAGGCGCGGCGACAGGTATTTGCCGACGGTGAAGGTCGCGCCGCCCAGGGCGCGGCTGTCCTCGACGCCGGCGCTGTCCAGGCCCAGGCCGTCGCCGATCCGCTGCGCCAGCAGGTTGCCGCCAACGCCCAGGGCCAGGGCCGAAGCCTCCAGCTGGCTTGATTCGTTGGCGCTGGTCGATTGCAGCGGCCGGCCGAAGACCAGCCAGCTCAGCGCCTCGCTGGTGTCCATCGCCGGCGAGGAAACGATGGTGGTGACCGGGCTCAGCGCCCGGCCGCGCACCTGCACGCCCACCGTGACTTCGCCGCGCCGGCGTTCGGCCAGGATGTCCAGGCTGGGGTTGTCGACCGGACTGCCGTTGTAGGCCAGGCGTGCGCGTTTGATGTCCAGGTCCTGGCCGTAGGCGCGGTAGCGGCCGCTGGCCTGCAGCGTGCCGGTGGCCAGGGCCGGGCGACCCGGCGCCTGTCGGATATCCAGCGCGCCGCCCAGGGCGCCGTCCAGGCCGAAGCCACGAAGGCGCACGTCGTCGGCCAGGGCCACGTGCACGGCCAGGTCGAGCACGGGGCCGGTGTCCTGGGTTTCCTCGGCGTCCACCAGCACCACGTCCGGGGACGGTTCGACGGCACCGCCGTCCAGGGCCTCGAGGTTGACGCGGGCGTGCGTGACTTCGATGCGGCCACCGATGCGCAGGCGTTCGTCGCCCAGCGCCACCACCAGGGCCGGGCTGGCCACCAACTGCAGGTCCGGGGTGTCGGACAGCGTGACCTTGTCGCCGGTCAGGGCCAGCTCCAGCGGCTGTTCGCGGGCCAGGTCGAGCGAGCCGTCGAGCTGCAGCACGCCTTCGCCCGACTGCACGCGGCCGTTCAGCACGGCGGTGCCGTCGGCGGCGCCGCGCAGGTCGAACTGGCCGCCTTCCAGGGCCAGGCCCAGGGCCGGCAGTTCGGTGGCGAGTTCGCGCAGGGTCAGTAGGCCCTCCATGCGCGGCGCCGCCCGCGTGCCCGAGAAGCGCATCTCGCCTTCCAGCCGGCCGGTGGGTTCGACGATGTCGGGCGACAGCAGCTCCAGCCAGGTCAGGTCCTGCATGCGCAGTGCCAGCTGCCCCGACAGTTCGCCCTGGTCGCCGGCACCGGCGCGCAGTTCCGCCAGCAGCGTGCCCTGTTCATTGAGGGTGGCGGCGGCGCGGGCGTCCAAGGCGCCGTTTTCAAGCGTGGCGTCCACCTGCAGGTCGTGGAAGGCAAACAGGCTGCGCCTGCCGCCGCTGGCTTCCGTGGCCAGGCCGCCGGAGTCGCTGGCCAGCCGCACTTCGCCATTCCAGCCGCGCGGACCCTCGCGCAGTTCGGCATCCAGCGCCACTTCGCCGTCCAGGCGCAGGGGCACGCCGGTGTCGGGCAACCAGGGTTGGGCCAGGGCCAGCGGGATGCGTTCGCCTTCGGCGCGCCACAGGCCGCGGTCGGCCTGCAGGCACAGGAAACCCGTGCCCTCGCCGGTGACACAGGCAGGTTCGAGCCGGAAGACGCCGCCGCCCCAGGCCCAGCTGGCCGGTTCGCGCAGGGCCAGGGCAGGCGCGCGCGGAGCATCGAGCGAAAAACTGCGCAATTCGCCGCGACGGCCCGCGCCGTCCATGCGGGCGGTGCTTTCGATCGCAAGCTGAAGGTCGTTGCTGCGGGCTTCCAGGCGCAGGGTCATGTCGCGCTGGTTGCCGTCGGCGCGCAGGGTCAGCGCCTGGATGCGGCGGTCGCCGTAGCGCAGGTCGGTGCCGTCGAGCACCACGCTGCCCTGGCCGGCGTCGGCAGGCAGTTCACCGCGCAGGGAGCCGGCGTCGAGCTGCAGCTCGCCCCAGCGCAGCTTGCTGGCCTGGAGGTCGGCGACCAGCCCTGGCGCGCTGCGCGGCCCCTGCACGCGCAGCGTGCCCTGCACCTCGCCGCCGGCACCCTTGGCCAGGTCGGCCAGGCGCAGCGGCTGCAGCGACAGGTCCAGCGCCAGGGTGGCGCCGATGCGGCCCTGGGCGCTGATCCGGCTTTCGCCCAGCCGGGCCAGGGCCGACAGCTGGCCGGATTCGCCCTGCCAGGCCAGCGTGGCCTGGCCGGCGACCGGGCGGCCGCGCAGGGTGCCGCGCAGGTCGTCCAACGCGAGGTCGCCGACCCAGCCTGCGTCGGTCTGGCGCAGGTCGGCACGCAGGCCACCGCTGATCGAACCCGGATAGTCGGGCAGCAGGTAACCCGGGTCCAGGCCGTCCAGGCGCGCGTCAAGCTTGATGGCCAGCTCCGGCTCCCAGGCCAGGTGGCCCTGGCCGGCAAGCTGGCCGCCGGGGGTGCGCATCACGACTTCTTCGAGCTGCACGCCGCGGGTGTCGCCCTTGCCGGTCGCGCGCAGGGTCGCCTGCTCGCCATCGCGCACCAGGGTGGCATCCAGGGTCGCGCGCCAGTCGTCGGGCAGGCCCGTGACCGACAGCGTGCCGGCGGCATTGACCACCGCGCCGCCGTCGGCCGGCGCCCACTGCAGGGCCTGGGTGTTGGCGGTCAGCGCGATCGGTTGTCCGGCCAGCGGATCCCAGGCGCCCTGCACGGCCAGTTCGCCCAGCGGCGTCAGCAACCGGCCTTCATCGAGCGCCAGGCCGGCGCCGGCGAAGCGGGCCTGCAGGTCTTCCAGGGCCAGTTCGGTGTCGCCCTGGGTCAGCGCGATGCGGCCGCGGCCGGTGCTGCCCTCACCTGCGAGCGCGACCACCGCGTCCAGCGGCGCGCTGTCCGGTGCGGCGCCGAACCAGTGCGGCGCGATCTGTTCGCCCTGCGCATCCAGCGTCCAGGCCTGGCGCGAACGGCCTTCTTCGATCGCCGCCAGCAGGCTCCAACGGCCGCCGGCCGTGCCGCTGGCCTCGGCGCGCATGGCATCGACGTCGCCGCGCACCGAAAGCTGGACCTGGGCGTCTTCCTGGCCTTCGGGCGCGACCAGGCGCAGCCTGCCGTCGAGTTCGGTGCGGAATTTTTCAGCGGGCAGGTAGTGGCCCTGCACGCTGGCATCGCCCCAATCGCCCTGGCCGCGCAGCTGCGCGAAACGAAGGCCGTCCCGGAGGAAGGCGAGGTCCTCGGCCTCAAGGGTCGCCAGTGCGAACACCGGCTCTTCGCCGCGCGTGATGCGCAGGCCGGAGACGGTGGCGGTCTGCGCGGACAGCTCGAAGGGCAGGGGCAGGGTGGGCAGCACGTCGGGCCAGGCGGTCCATGGCTCGGGCGCTTCTTCGGGCTTGGCTGCCAGCCAGACGTGCACCGCATCGGCTTCCAGCGCGCGAAGCCGCAGCGCGCCGGTGAGCAGGGCCCCGGGCCGGGGCGAAAGCAGCAGGCGCTCGGCGGTCACGCGCACGCCGTCTCCCTGCCAGCTGACGTCGTGCAGCACCAGCGTGCCACCCAGCGTGCCTTCGGCCGACTGCCAGGAAAGCGAGTCTTCGCCCAGGCGCGACTGCAGCCAGGACAGGGTGGTGTCGCGGCCACCGGCGCTGGCCAGCAGCCAGGCCAGGGCCAGCGCAAGCGCGACCAGCACGGCCAGCAGGGTCCATGCCGTCCGGCGCGGCCAGCGGCGGGGCGTGGCGGGCGCGTTCACAGGTCCGGCCCGATGGTCAGGTGCAGGCGCAGGGTGTCCTGCGCGTCGTCGCCCAGCCCGTGCGCCAGGTCCAGGCGCACCGGGCCGACCGGCGAACGCCAGCGCACGCCGACGCCCACGCCCACCTGCACGTCGAAGGCGTCCGAGCCGAAATCGTCGAAGGCATCGCCGGCGTCCACGAACACCGCGCCGCCCCAGTCCCGCGTGAACATGCGTTCGAACTCGACGCTGCCGACCACCAGGTGCTTGCCGCCGATCACGTAGCGGCGGTTGTCGAAGCCGATGAAGGGCTCGCCGATGTCGCGATGGCCATAACCGCGGACGCTCTGGTCGCCGCCCGCGTAAAAGCGCAGCAGCGGCGGGAATTGATCGAACTCGCCGCTGAGGGTCGTGCCCAGCTCCGCCCGCAGCAGGATGCGGTTGCGCCAGTCGAACGAACGGATCCAGCTGGCCTTGGCGCGCGCCTGCAGGAAATCGATGTCCGAGCCGATGCCGGTGTGGCCACCGCGCAGTTCGACGTGCAGCGAATGGCCGCGGCGCGGGTAGAGCGGGTCGTCGCCCACCCGCCAGGACGCGCTGAGCTGCGGATAGACCAGGGTCGAATAGGCCATGGCGCTGCCCGTGGCCGGGTCGTCGAAACGTTCGCGCCGGAAATGCAGCCCGGCCACCAGGTTCCATTTTCCGAGTTGTCCGCTGCGGCTGCCGACCACTTCCAGGACCTCCGAATCAATGAAGTCGATCGGGTCCTGGCGCAGGCTGGCGCTGGCGGTGTACCAGCCGGCGAGCCAGGCGAAGGCGGGGATGCGGTAGGCGATGTTGGCCTCGTTGCCGCGCTGGGCCAGTTCGAGGTTTGCCAGCAGCTTGTGGCCACGGTCGTTCACCCACCGGCGCTCCAGGCCACCGGTGATGCCGGCGCCCTTGTCGGTGGAATAGCGCAGGCCGGCGCTGTAGACGCTGCGCTTGGCCGGCGTCAGCGCGACGTCCACCGGCACGATGGTGCCTTCTTCAGGGGGCTGGGCGCGCACGTCGATGCCGGCGAAGTAGTCCAGCGCCGCCAGGCGCTGCTGCAGGTCCACCACCCGCGACTGGGTGTAGGGCGTGCCCGGCTCCCAATCAACCAGCTTTTCCAGCAGGCCGTCGCGGAACTGGTGGCCGCTGAAGCTGGCTTCGCCCAGCCGGTAGCGTTCACCCGACTCCCAGGTCAGGAAGATGTCGGCCAGGCCCTCGCTGCGGTCCACTTCCACCCGGTGGGTCAGCAACCGGGCCGCGAAGTAGCCGCGCTCGCGCAGCAGCGCGTCCACCGTGGCCTTGGAGGCTTCGTACTGGTCGTGGCGCAGCGGCTGGCCTTCGCGCGGGCGCAGCCAGCGCAGGCGGCGGGTGATGGCTTCGTCGGCGCCCGCCTCGCCGGTGACCTGGATGTCGCGCTCGTCCACCCGGACCGGCTCGCCGGGTTCCACCGAAACGATGACGGTGACCAGGTCGCCGTCACGGATGGCCTCGGCGGTGGCTTCGGTGTCGTAGTAGCCAAAAGGCTCCAGGCCCCGGGCCACGTCACCCGGCACCTGCCGCAGCAGGTAGTCGAGCTGGCCTTCACCGACGTCGGCGCGCTGGCGGGCATCGAGCGCGACCAGGGACAGGGCCGCGCGGACGTTGGCCAGCTCGGCCTCGTCCTCGAGCCCGCGCACCTCGACCGCGCGCAATTCCAGCGCAGCCGCCGGCAGACACGGCAGCAGGCAGGACAAGGCCAGCAGGGAAGCCGGCAGCAGTGGAGCGGGCTGGCGGGGGGACGTCACCGCACCAGCATAACCGCAGCCCGTCGTCACGCCGTTGTGCGGGCGTGACGGCGTTCGGCTGTCGCTCAGCCGGCCGACAGCTGCTCCACCGCGGCGACCGCCGCGAAACGGTCGGCGACGCCGCGCAGCAGCGCCAGGCGGTTGTCGCGCAGCGCCGCATCGTCGGCCATCACCATGGTGCGGTCGAAGAAGTTGTCCACCGGCGCCTGCAGCGCCGCCAGGCGCTTGAGCGTGCCGACGTAGTCGCGCTTGGCCAGCATCGGGTCGGTGTCGGCCAGGGCCGAGGCCAGGGCCGCGTGCAGCGCCTGTTCGGCGGGTTCGGCCAGCTTGCCTTCGTCGACGCTGTCGGGAATCGGCGATTCGACCTTGCGCAGGATGTTGCGGATGCGCTTGTTGGCCGCGGCCAGCGCGCCCGACTCGCGCAGGCGCGCGAATTCGGCGATGGCCTTGAGCCGGCGGTCGAAATCGAGCAGCGAGGCCGGGCGCACTTCGGCGACGGCCTCGAACTGCAGGCCGGGCACATTCTGGTCGGCGTAATAGGCGCGCAGGCGGTCGAGGATGAAGTCCAGCAGGTCGGCCTGGTCGAGCGACAGGCCCGCGGGCAGGTTCTTCGCGGCGGCCGCCACCAGCGCCGGCAGCTCCAGCTCGAGCTCGCCCTCGATGATCGTGCGCGCCAGGCCCAGCGCGTTGCGGCGCAGGGCGAAGGGGTCCTTGTTGCCGGTGGGCTTGAGGCCGGCGGCGAAACCACCGGCCAGCGTGTCCAGGCGTTCAGCGATGGCCAGCACCCGGCCCAGCGGCGAAGGCGCGATGGCGTCGCCGCCGAAACGCGGCTGGTAGGCCTCGTCGATGGCGGCGGCCACGGCTTCGGATTCGCCGGCGGCCGCGGCGTAATAACGGCCGGCCGTGCCCTGCAGTTCCGGGAACTCGCCGACCAGGCGGCTTTGCAGGTCGGCCTTGGCGAGCGAGGCGGCGCGGTCGGCGTCGGCCGGCGAGGCGCCCACCTTGCCGGCGATCTCGGCCGCCAGTTCCGCGACGCGCGCGGTCTTGTCGGCCAGGCTGCCCAGCTTCTGCTGGTAGGTCACGCTGGCCAGGCCCTCGGCCATCGAGGCCAGGCCCTGCTTGAGGTCTTCGTCGTAGAAGAAGGCGGCGTCGGCGAAACGCGGGCGGATGACCCGCTCGTAGCCCTTGCGCACCTCGTCCGGCTCCTTGGACTCGATGTTGGCGATGCCGATGAACTGCTCGCTGAGCTTGCCCTCGGCGTCCATCACCGGGAAGAACTTCTGGTTCGATTCCATCGTCAGCACCAGGGCTTCGGACGGCACCCGCAGGAAATCCTTGTCGAAGCTGCACAGCACGGCCTTGGGCCATTCGACCAGGCAGTTGACTTCCTCGAGCAGCGCCGGCGGCACGCGGGCTTCGCCGCCAGCCTGCTTGGCGGCGGCGCGGATCTCGGAACGCACGCGTTCGCGGCGCTCGCGCGGGTCGGCCAGCACCTTGGCTTCGCGCATCGCCTGCAAATATTCGCCGGCCTCGTTGAGCCACACGCCCTTGGCGTGGTGGAAACGGTGGCCGCGGCTCATGCGGTCGGACTTCAGGCCCAGCACTTCGCCGGGGGCGACGTCGCGGCCGAACAGGATCACCAGCCAGTGCGCCGGGCGCACGAATGCGTAGTCGCGCTCGCCCCAGCGCATGGGCTTGGGCACCGGCAGCGCCTTGAGGGCTTCGGCCACTATTTCGGCCAGCAGCTCCGAGGTGGCCGCGCCGGGGCGCGAGCTGCGGAAGACGAAACGCATGCCCTTGGCGTCGGTGACGCGGTCGAGCTTGGTCCAGTCCACGCCGTTTTTCTGGGCGAAACCCAGCAGGGCGGGGGTGGGCTGGCCCTGCGTGTCCAGGCCGATGTTGGTGTACGGACCCAGGATTTCACTGTGCTGGATCGGCTGCTGGGTGGCCACGGCCGGCAGGTACACCGCCAGGCGGCGC
>CAZXTV010000065.1:8395-8800 GCA_964643705.1 uncultured Arenimonas sp.
CCAAACGCCTCCAGGCTGACGCCCGACGGGAACAGATGCACGCGCGTGCTGAACCGCGCCGCCCGTTCGCGTAACTTCTCGGAGGTCACGAACACCAGATCGGCGTCGCGAAACAGTTGCTCTTCGCTGACCACGATGCGGCGGGCGGCCAGGCCCTTCAGGACACCGTCATGGAAGGCCTGCGCCAGTTCGGGCAGGGCCTTGGGCGGCAGTTCTTCGGTGCCAAGCTCGACCAGCAGCGGCAGGAAATCAGCCATGGGTGGCCTCCTTGCTCTTGAGTCCGGGGAATCCCAACTTCTCACGTTGTGCGAAGTAGGCTTCGGCCACGCCGCGCGACAGGGTGCGCACGCGCAGGATGTAGCGCTGGCGCTCGGTCACCGAAATCGCCCGGCGGGCATCGAGCAG
>CAZXTV010000066.1:0-2434 GCA_964643705.1 uncultured Arenimonas sp.
GGCCCGGCATCGTCACCCGCACCGACCTGCTGGATGCGCTGGCCGTGCGCAATCTGGACCGGGACGCGCCCGTCGGCCCGCTCGCAAGCCGGCCGCTGCTGTCCGTGCGCGCCGACGAGGTGCTGTTCCAGGCGCTGGTGACCATGACCGAACACCACGTCGAACGCGTGATCGTGCGCGACGCCGACGAGCAAGCCATCGGCAGCCTCGGCCTGGCCGAGGTGCTGGCGCACTACGCCAGCAGTTCGCACCTGATCAGCCTTCGCCTGGCCCGCGCCGCCAGCGTGGATGAAATCGCCGACGCCGCCCGCGGCATGACCGACCTGGTGCGCCAGCTATACGCCCAGGGCGCGAAGATGAGCTACCTGATGGAAATGGTCAGCGCGCTCAACAGCCGCATCCTGGCGCGGGTGTTCGCGCTGTGCGTGCCGGCGGAACTGCACGAAAACCTTTGCCTGCTGGTGCTCGGCAGCGAAGGCCGCCGCGAACAGATCCTCAAGACCGACCAGGACAATGCCCTTGTGCTGGCCGACGGCTCCGACTGGCCGGGCCTGCCCGACGCCATGCAGGCCTTTTCAGCGGCCCTGGAACACATCGGCTATCCGCCCTGCCCGGGCAAGGTGATGGTCAACAACCCGCACTGGCGGCTAAGCCAGAGCGCGTGGCGCGAACGCATCGGCGAGTGGGCGCGCGTCGCCGACGGCCAGAGCGCACTGGACCTGGCGATCACGCTCGACGCCCGGCCCGTGGCCGGCAATCCTGCGCTTTACGATTCGCTGCGCCCGGCGATGCAGGCGCTGGGCCAGGACGCCATCGGCCTGAAGTACCTGGCCGAAGCCACGCTGAGCAAGGGCAATCCGCTCACCTGGCTGGGCCAGGTGCGCGAAACCGACGGCCGCGCCGACCTCAAGCGCGGCGGCGTCTTTCCGCTGGTGCATGGGCTGCGCGTGCTGGCGCTGCGCCACGGCATCGCCCACCGCAACAGCTTCGACCGCTGCGCGTCGCTGGTGAAGGCCGGCGCGCTGTCGCCGGAGCTGGGCCGCGACGTGCCGCAGGCCCTGGCCGTGCTGATGCGCCTGCGCCTGGGGCAGCAGCTGGCCGACATCGATGCCGGGCAACCGCCTTCGAACGGCGTCGACGTCGCCGCGCTGCGCCGGCTCGACCGCGAACTGCTGCGCGATGCCCTGCGCGTGGTCAATGCCTTCAAGGAACACGTGGCCGACGTGTTCCACCTGGGCGGCTAGGTCGTGAACCCGCTGCGCCGCTGGTGGCTGGGCCGCCGCCACGCCGGCGGCGAATGGGCGCCGCTGTTCGCGAAGCCGCCCGAAGGCGAATGGGTTTCGCTCGACCTCGAAACCACCGGCCTGGACCCGCGCAGCGACGCGATCCTGAGCCTGGCCGCGGTGCCGGTGCGCGGTGGCCAGGTGCGGCTGGCGGAACGCTTCGAAACCCTGGTGCACCCCGGCCGCGCCTTCGACATTGAATCGATCCGGCACCACCGGCTGACCCCGGCCGACGTGGCCGATGCGGCGCAGCTGCGTGACGTGCTCCCGGGTTTCCTGCGCTGGCTCGGCCCGCGCCGCCTGCTGGGCCACCACCTGGCCTTCGACGTGGCGATGCTCGACGGTCCGATGCGCGTGGTGATGGGTTTCCCGCTGCCAAACCGTCGCGCCGAACTGGGCCAGGCCTGGCTGGACCACCAGCGCCTGGCCAACCCGCATGCGCACGTGGACCTGTCGCTCGACGCCATCGCCGGCGCCCTGGGCGTGCCGGTGCTCGCCCGCCACACGGCACTGGGCGACGCCAGCACGGTGGCCTTGTGCTGGCTGGCGCTGCAGCAGCGCGCGGGCTGAGGATCAGTCTTCGGCCAGCACCTTGCGCATGCGCTTTATGTCGCGGCGGTACTGGCCGGCGAGCTTGGTCTTCTGCGCCTCGGTGAGCAGCTTGCCCGAGACCTGGAAGAACTTCTTTTCCTCCTCGCGCAGGTGGTGGTGCACCTGGTGCGAGAGGGCGCGGGCGGTGTTCATCCAGCCGCGGTCGGTGGGTTCGCCTTCCTGCAGCTTTTCCACCAGTTCGTCGATCTCATGGTGTTCGTGCAGGGCGTGGCGGGAAGCGTGCAATCCGCCGTCGTGCATCAGCAGCGGCGCGTACAGATACCGTTCCTCGGACGCGGCGTGCGCGGCCAGTTCGATGCGCAGCTGCGTGAAGATGCCCTGTCGGTCGTCCCCTCGGGCGCTGGTGCGCAGCAGGCGCCGGCACAGCGAGCGCTGGATTTCATGGCTTTCGCGCAGGGCGTCGTAGATGTTTTCGCTCATCGGCTTGCTCCCGTCGGGCTTGGGCCAGTCTAGCGCGGGAAGAGCTTCGCGGGGGGAGGGCCGGCAACAACCCACCCCGGGAGGGGCGGCGGGCGCCGCCCACCGGGTGCCGCGGCGGG
>CAZXTV010000066.1:2444-6519 GCA_964643705.1 uncultured Arenimonas sp.
CCCCCGCGCCCCCCCCCCCCCCCCCCCCCCCCCCTTGTCGCCCCCCCCCCCCCCCCGAAGCTCTTCCCGGGTCGTGGACACCCCCGCCGCCACGGGTCAAAATCCACGCATGCACCTCACCGTATCCGCCGAACGCAGCCTGCCCTGCACCCCCGAAGTCGCCTTCGAGCTGGCGACCAATCCCGATCGTTTTCCGGTCTTTTTCACCGGTTTTGGCCCGGTGCGCGGGATCAGCGGCATCCGCCTGCACTCCGACCTGGCGGTCGGCAGCCAGCGCCGCGTGCACCTGGTGGACGGCACCGTGCTGACCGAACGCGTGGTCGAACACGACCCGCCGGTGCGCCACGGCTACACGCTCAGCGGCTTCCGGCCGCCCATGGCCTGGCTGGTGTCGCAGGGCGAGGCGATGTGGAGCCTGGCCGGCCACGAGTTTGGCTGCCGCGTGCGCTGGGATTACGAATTCACCCTGTGCAAGCGCTGGCTGGCGCCGGTGGCCGTGGTGGTGCTGCACCTGTTCATGCGCCGCGCCATGCACCGCTGCCTGAAGAACATGGCCCGTTCGCTCGAAGCCCCGCTGGAAGCCGCGCGCTGATGGCCGAATGGCTGCTGCTGGCGCTGGCGCCGGTTTTCCTGGGGTTCGTCGTCTGGGAAGCCTGGTACTGGCGGCGCCGGCAGCCGGCCATGTACAGCTGGCGTGACACGCTCTCCAACGCCAGCCTGGCGCTGATGCACCAGGCGGCCGATGCCCTGGCCTGGCTGGCGCTGATCGGCGTGTTCTGGTGGCTGCACCAGTTCCGCCTGTTCGAAATCCCCACCACGTGGTGGACGATCGCGCTGCTCTTCGTCGCTCAGGACTTTTGTTATTACTGGTTCCATCGCGCCGCGCACCGCATCCGCTGGTGCTGGGCCTCGCACGTCACCCACCATTCGTCCGAGCGCCTGAACCTGTCCACGGCCTTCCGGCAGTCGGTCACCTACCCGGTGTCGGGCATGTGGCTGTTCTGGCTGCCGCTGGCCTTGCTGGGGTTTTCGCCCACGCACATCGTGCTGGTGGTCGCGATCAACCTGGCCTTCCAGTTTTTCGTGCACACCCAGGCGGTGGGCCGGCTGGGCTGGCTTGAATACGTGTTCAACACGCCTTCGCACCATCGCGTGCACCACGCCAGCAACGCCCGCTACATCGACCGCAACTACGCCGGCGTGCTGATCATCTGGGACAAGCTCCTTGGCACCTTCGAACCCGAGGACGCCGCCGAACCCTGCCGATACGGCCTGGTGAAGCCGGTACGCAGCCACAACCCGCTGGTGCTGACCTTCCACGAATGGGGCGACATGCTGCGCGACGCCGCGCGCGCGCGGGGCGCCAGGGCGCGCCTGGGCCAGCTGTTCGGGCCGCCGGAGCAGGCGCTTTCACAGGGCGGGCATCCGCGACTGCCCTGAAGCCGGCGGTTGACTGAGGTCAAGGGGCGGTCGGTCCGGCGAGCCTAGGCTGGGGGTCTGCCCTCCAAGGAGCGCCTGCCCATGTCGAGGGTCGAGAAAACCCGCCCGCCGCTGAGACAGGCGCAGGACGAACAATCCGTGGTTCCGTCCCTCGGTGCTGCCCTGCGCAACTTTGCGCTGGCAGAACTCGCCGACGCGTCCCTGATGCTGGGCCGCGACGGCGAAGCGCGCCACGTCGGCGTCCACCAGGCGCGCAAGCGCCTGCGCCGTGCCCGCGCCGCGCTGGCCCTGGCGCGCCGCGCGCTGGGCGAAAACGGCCGCCGGATCGACGAGGCGCTGGCCCGCGCCTGCCGGGGAATGAGCCCGCTGCGCGACGCCCAGGCCTTGCTGGAAGCCCTGCAGCGGCTGGCACCGGCGGTACCCGCCGAACTGCGCGACCCGATCCCCGAGGCGATGGCGCTGGCGACGGTGCGCCGGGACGCGATGCTGGCCACTGCGCTCGAACGCGACCCGGGATTCGCCCGGCGTCGCGCAAGACTCGACGCCCTCGCCGCCAGGCTGGCCCGGCTGGACTGGGAGGCCGTGCGCGAACAGGACGTCGCCAAGTCGGTAGCCCGCAGCGAACGCCGGCTGGCCAAGGCCCGGCGCCGCGCGAAACGCCGCCCCGGCGACGACGAGCGCTGGCACGTGCTGCGCCGCCGCCTGCGGCGCCTTCGCCAGCAGGACAGCCTGCTGCAGGCCGTCGCGCCCGCGTTCCGGCCAGCGGGCGGCGTACCCGCCGACGAAGCCACGGCCCTGGGAGAGGCTCAGGACGACGCCCTGCTGCTGCGCCACTGCGCCCGTCGTTCGCCTTTCCCGCCTCCGATACGCCGGGCGATCCGGGCGGTCGCCCGTGCCCGTCTGGCGGGGGTCCGCAAAGGGCAGGACAGGGATTGAGCCATGGCCGATGTCCATCTTCGCCTGCAGTCGCTGGAGCAGCTCTACGACACCTTCGACCCGGCACCTTTCCCCGACAAGGCGCTCGACCGGCGCGTGGAGGCCTACATGGTCGAGAGTGCCGGCGAACACGGGCACGCAGAACCGATCACCGTGGTGCTGCATGGGGCGTCGTGGATTGAAGAGAGCCTGGGCGACATCGGAGACGCCATCCATGCGCATTTCGCGTTGGCATCCGCCCAGGCCGAGCGCCGGCATCGGCGTCGCAGCCGCGTCGGTCGCATCGCGATGTTCGCCGGGCTGGCGACGCTGGCCGCGGTGCTGGTGCTGAGGCACTGGTTGGCCATGGCACCGGCGCCCCTGGGCGAGGTGCTTTCCGAAGGACTGCTGATCCTGGCCTGGGTGGCGCTGTGGCGACCCATCGAGACGATCGGCTACGATTCCTGGGAAAGCCGCATCGAGCGCGGCATCCTGCGCAAGCTGGCGCAGGTGCCCCTGCGCTGGCAGGGCGCCGCGTCCGATCCAACGCCTCTTGGCTGAACGGTAGCGCCGCCGTCGGTCGCGCCGGGGCGGCCCGGGCTGGCACACTTGGACCCCTTTCGCCACCGGTGGGCCTCGCAATGCCAGGCAGGAACCGCCTGAAGCTCCAGTGGGTGCTGTACACGGTGGTACTGACCATCGTGGGCATCGCCGTCGCCGCGAATTTCGATGTCCCCGAACGGCAGCTGGAACGCACGGTCGAGCCCCTGCACGGCGTCGGCAGCTCGCAGTTCCGCCGCGAAGTGGGTTCACTGCTGGGCCCGTCCGTGGTCAACGGCAACCACGTCGAGGCCTACAACAACGGCGAGCAAATCTTCCCGGCGATGCTCGCGGCGATCCGTTCGGCGGAAAAGACCATCAATTTCGAGACCTACGTGTACTGGTCGGGCGAAATTGGCCAGCAGTTCGCCGAAGCCTTCGCCGAACGTGCCCGTGCCGGCGTGAAGGTCAGCGTTATCGTCGACTGGGTCGGCGGCATGAAGATGGACGGGGACCTGGTGTCCCTGATGGAAGACGCCGGCGTGCGCGTGGAGCTGTACCGGCCGCTGAAGTGGTACAACATCAGCCGCCTGAACAACCGCACCCACCGCAAGCTCCTGATCGTGGACGGAAAGCACGGATTCACCGGCGGTGTCGGCATCGCCGACCTCTGGTCGGGCGACGCCGAAGGCCCCGAGCACTGGCGGGACATGCACTTCGGCGTGCGTGGTCCGGTGGTGTCGCAGCTGCAGGCGGCGTTCAACGACAACTGGATCAAGTCCACCGGTGAAATCCTGCACGGCGAAACCTATTTCCCGCCCCAGTCCGAGGCCGGCGGAATGGACGCCCAGTTGTTCATCAGCTCGCCCGTGGGCGGCGGCGCCACGATGCACCTGATGTACCTGATGGCCATCGCCGCGGCCGAACAAACCCTGGACGTCCAGGCTTCGTACTTCGTGCCCGACGAGCTGGCGCTGGAAGCCATGCTGGCGGCCATCGAGCGCGGCGTGAAGGTGCGCGTGCTGGTGCCCGGCGAACACATGGATTCGGAAACCGTCAGTATTGCCTCCAAGAAGCTGTGGGGTCCGCTGCTCAAGGCGGGCGCCGAGGTCTACGAATACAAGCCGACGATGATGCACGTGAAGATGATGATCGTGGACAACTTCATGGTCTCGGTGGG
>CAZXTV010000066.1:6619-8687 GCA_964643705.1 uncultured Arenimonas sp.
CGTCGAGCTCGAACCCCTGGTCGTGACCGCCACGCGCCAGCCGCTGCCGCGACTGCAGGTGCCCGCGGCGATCAACGTGCTCGATGCCGCCGACCTGCGCGGCGGCCGGCCGGCGCTGTCGCTGGCCGAATCCCTGCCGCGCATCCCGGGCGTGGTGGTGCGCGAGCGCCAGAACCAGGCCCAGGACGTGCAGCTGTCGATACGCGGTTTCGGTGCTCGCGCGAGCTTCGGCGTGCGCGGCGTGCGCCTGTACGCCGATGGCATCCCGGCGACGATGCCCGACGGCCAGGGCCAGGTTTCCCACTTCCTGCTGCCCGCCGCCGAGCGCATCGAAGTGCTGCGCGGCCCGTTTTCAGTGCTGTACGGCAATTCCAGCGGCGGCGTGGTGTCTGTCTTCAGTGAAGCGCCGCCTGCAGTGCCCGAAGCCGGCGCCGAAGGCCTGGTGGGCTCCGACGGGCTGTGGCGCGCCTCGGCATCGTGGCGTGGACCGCTGACCGACCAGGCCGGGCTGCGGCTGGACCTGCAGCGCGCGGCCGCCGACGGCTACCGCCGGCATTCCGCATGGCGCCGCGACAGCGCCCAGCTGCAGCTGCGCGGGGAAACTTCCCAGGGCGGGCAGTGGACCGTGCTGGGCAACCACCTGGACCTGGCGGCCGACGACCCCCAGGGCCTGACCGCCGCCCAGCTTGCCGGCGACCGCCGCGCCTCCAGCCAGGGCGCACGGCTGTATGACACCCGCAAGACCGTGGCGCAGCAGCAGCTTGGCGCGCGCTTCGCGCAGCCGCTCGGGGACGCGCACGAACTGGCCCTGGTGGCCTACACCGGCCGCCGCCATACCTTCCAGGTGCTGTCGATCCCCGTGTTCGTGCAGGCCAGCCCGGCCTCGGGCGGCGGCGTGATCGACCTCGACCGCGACTACCGGGGTTTCGATGCCCGTTGGCGCTGGCAGGCCACCGATACGCTGTCGCTGGTGCTGGGCGCCAGCCAGGAGCGCGCCGACGAAACCCGCCTGGGCTTTGAAAACTTCATCGGCCCGCAGCTGGGCGTGGTCGGTGCGCTGCGCCGCGACGAAGACAACGCCGTGCGCAGCGACGACGTGTACCTGCAGATGGACTGGCAGCCTGCCGATCGCTGGCGGATCAACGGTGGCCTGCGAAGCAGCCGGGTGCGCTTTGATTCCCTCGACCGCTACGTGCGCGCGGGCAATCCCGACGACACCGGCTCGCGCCGGTATTCGCGGGTGTCGCCGGTGCTGGGCGTGCTGTACCGGGCCAGCGAACGAGCCAGCCTTTACGCCAATGCCGGCAGCGGTTTCGAAACCCCGACCTTCGCCGAGCTGGCCTATCGCGCCGACGGCGCCAGCGGCCTGAACGACCTGGCCCCGGCGCTCAGCCGGCACCTGGAACTGGGCCTGCGCTGGCAGCAAAGCCGCTGGCAGGGTGACGTGGCCCTGTTCCAGGCCACGACCACCGACGAACTGGTGGTGGCGTCCAGCCAGGGCGGCCGCACGGTCTTCGACAACGCCGGGCTGACCCGGCGCCGCGGCGCCGAGCTTTCGCTGGCGGTTGAACTTGCGCCGGCCTGGTCGCTGGCCGCCAGCGCCACCTGGCTCGACGCGCGCTACCGGCGCGACGTGCCGGCCTGCGACACGCCGCCCTGCGCCGACGGCCTGCGCATCGAAGCCGGCCGGCGCCTGCCCGGCATCGCCACGCGCACGGCCTGGGCCGAACTGCGCTGGCAGGCTGGCGACCGCACCGACCTGTGGCTCGAGGCACGCGCCAGCAGCCGCTTCTACGCCAACGACGCCAACACCGCCGCCGCGCCGGGGCATGCCGTGCTCGGCCTGGGCGCCGAACGGCGCTTTGGCAACGGCCGCTGGACCGCGTGGGCCCGCGTCGACAACCTGCTCGACCGCCAGGTCATCGGCTCGGTCATCGTCAACGAAGGCAACGGCCGCTTCTTCGAGCCGGCGCCGGGGCGCACCGTCATGCTCGGCCTGCGCCTCGAAACCGTCCTGTAGGAGCGCCTTCAGGCGCGAATCCCTTCTTTGCCAAGGGCAAAGTCAAAA
>CAZXTV010000067.1:0-1349 GCA_964643705.1 uncultured Arenimonas sp.
ATCTGCCTGCTCAGCTACCAGCTGCTGGTGCGCCACACGCCGCTGCGGCGTTTCGTCGGCTAGGGCAGCGCGTGCGCCGCCGGCTCCACTATGCTTGCGGGCATGTCGTCCGCTTCGCCGCCGTCATTGGACCAACTGGCCACGCCCCTGGCGTGGCTGGATGCCGACGGCCGGCTCGCCGGCTGCACGCCTTCCTTCGCCAGCTGGCTGGGTGTCAGCGCGCGTCGCCTTTACGGGTTGTCGCTGGCCGAACTTGATGTCGAAGGCGGCCGCCTGGCCGAACTGTTGCCGCGCCTGCCCGACACCGGCGGTGCCCTGCGCGTGCGCCGCGCACGCCTGGCCAGCCCGGGTGGCAGCGAACGTTTCGCCGACCTGTGGCTGGCGCGCGGCGAAGACGGTGGCCTGTGGCTGGAAGCCCACCCGGCCGACGAATTCCCCGGCGAAGACCCGGCCACCGCCCTGCCCGCCGCCCTGTCGGCGGCGCTCAAGGGCCTGGCCCACGAAATCCGCAATCCCCTGGCCGGCATGAAAGGCGCCGCCCAGCTGCTGGCGCGCCGCGTCGAAGGCGAAGAATCCACCGAGCTGGTGCAGCTGATCAGCGCCGAGGTCGACCGCCTCGCCGCCCTGGTCGACCGGCTGATGAATCCGGCGCCGCCGCGCGACTTCGCCCCGACCAACATCCACGCCGTGCTTGAACGCGTGCGCCAGCTGGCCGAGGTCGAAGCCGGCTGGGCGGTGAAACTGGTGCGCGACTTCGATCCCTCGCTGCCCGAATTCGCCGGCGACGCCGACCGCCTGGTGCAGGCGCTGTGGAACCTGGTGCGCAACGCGCTCGAATCCGGCGCATCCAACGTGCACCTGCGCACCCGCGCCGAACACCACGTGCTGATCGGCGACGCCAGCCACCGGCTGGCCCTGCGCATCGAAATCGCCGACGACGGCCGCGGCGTGCCCGACGACCTGGCCGAACGCATCTTCCTGCCCCTGGTCAGCGGCCGCGCCGAGGGCACCGGCCTGGGCCTGCCGCTGGCCCAGCAGGTTGCGCGCGAACACGGCGGTTCACTGGGCTACCGTTCGCGGCCGGGGCATACAGTTTTTACGCTGTTGCTGCCGGTGGCTCCCGACGAGGACGACTCTGCCGGGTAACGTCGCGCCGTTGCTTTGAGCGAGGCGAAGCGCCGCCGGGTGCGGGGCCGAACCGCTGCAGTTTCACGGCCAGGCCGGCATCGGTCAGCTCCCCCATGTGGGTGTCGACAAGCCGGCCCTGGGCGTCGAAAAACAGCGTCGTTGGCAATCCGCGCGAGCCTGCTTCGCGCGATACGCCCGAAAAGGGATCGAGCAGCACGTTG
>CAZXTV010000067.1:1449-8561 GCA_964643705.1 uncultured Arenimonas sp.
CTTCACCAGCGAACGGGCAACCAGGGCGCCTATCGCGAGCGCCACCAGCAGCACCCCCAGCGACATCGGGAACGGACCCAGGCTGATCATCGGACTCTCCTTCACGGACGCGCGGCAGTGCGGTCGGCGGCGTGCATGGTTGCATGATCGCGGCGCCGGGCCTGCCGCACCGGCCAGGCGGACAGGCCAATCTCCCCAAACCGGTGCAAACTGGCGGCATCAACTCCCGGGCTGCCCACCTCTGGGTCATCGGCCCTGCCATAAGTCGATTCCTCAGTTTGCGCTGAACTCAAGAGGATCGCGGAAGCCCTCAGGAAAGCTGCAAGGAAGGTGAAAAAGAAATGAGAATCCCAGCGCTCTCCCTGGTCACACTTATTCTTTTGGTTGCGCCCGGCTGCTCATACCCAAGCAGGGTGGCTGGGTTGCAGCCACTCCAGCCTTCTCCAGACGCAACGGTAGTGGTGCCTTGTGACCTGGCCCGGTTTGCAGAAGAGAACGATCTGTGGGGAGCCAAGGTTTTTGTCGCTGGGGTGTATGTCACGGACCATCAGTCATTCGCGTATCTAAAGGGAAACTGTAGTGAGGAACAGGTTTCCGGGGTTGAATTGGTGCAAGTTCCCGAGCCAATGCCGGCAGACCTAAAGATCAGGGAAGTCGCGGTCGAGAAGGCGTGTCGCAGCAAGTCCTTCTGCGTGTACAGGGCTGATGTGGCTATTGAGGGGATATTGGTTCGTGACGACAATGCTGACTTTGGCGTTCTGATCCGTCCAACCAGGTATCTGGAATGGAAGATCCGTCCCGAGCCGTAGCAGGCGAGGGCATCCATGTCCCGATGACGCGGAGTGGCGTTCTGGCAACTAAAGAAGGTCTTTGAGCAGGGGTTTCAGCCTCGGCGGATTGAGACCCTACAAGGGTTTCCCTTAGTCTTTCGTTTCTTGCACGCACTTGGTGCAAACTGGCGCCATGCCCACCCCCGCCGCCCATCTCTGGGTCATCGACGACGACCGCACCGTGCGCTTCGTACTGGTGCAGGCGCTGCGCGACGCCGGCTACAAGGTGTCGGCCTTCGAGGGCGCGCGCGAGGCGCTGGCGGCCCTGGCCGATGGCGAGCAGCCCGACCTGGTGTTCACCGACGTGCGCATGCCGGGGCTCGATGGCCTGGCCTTCCTGGACCAGCTCAAGGCGCAGCAGCCGGACCTGCCGGTAGTGGTGATGTCGGCCTACACGGACGTCGCCAGCACTGCCGGCGCCTTCCGCGGCGGTGCCCACGAGTTCCTGTCAAAACCTTTCGACCTCGATGAAGCGGTGGCGCTGGTCGAGCGCGCGCTGCCGCCAGCCGATGCCGCGCCCACCGCCGAAGAATCAACCACGACCGGCGACGAACTGATCGGCGACACCCCGGCAATGCGCGAACTCTTCCGCGCCATCGGCCGCCTGGCGCAGGCGCCGCTGTCCGTGCTGATCACCGGCGAAACCGGCACCGGCAAGGAGCTGGTGGCGCGCGCGCTGCACCGCGAGTCGCCGCGCGCGCGCGGGCCCTACCTGGCGCTCAATACCGCGGCCATTCCCGCCGAACTGCTGGAAAGCGAACTGTTCGGCCATGAGGCCGGCGCCTTCACCGGTGCCAACAAGCGCCACGTCGGCCGCTTCGAACAGGCGCACGGCGGCACGCTGTTCCTGGACGAAATCGGCGACATGCCGGCCAACCTGCAGACCCGCCTGCTGCGCGTGCTGGCTGAAGGCGAGTTCTACCGCGTCGGTGGCCGCGAGCTGATCAAGGTGGACGTGCGCGTCATCGCCGCCACCCACCAGGACCTGGAAGCCAAGGTGCGCGCCGGCACCTTCCGCGCCGACCTGCTGCATCGCCTCGACGTCGTGCGCCTGCGCCTGCCGCCCCTGCGCGAACGCAAGGCCGACGTGCCGGCGCTGGCCGCGCGCTTCCTGGCCCAGGCCGGCGACGAACTCGACGCCCCGGCGAAACGCTTCGACGCCGCGGCGATGGACCGCCTGCTCAAGCACGACTGGCCCGGCAACGTGCGCGAACTGGAAAACCTGTGCTGGCGCCTGGCCGTGCTTGCCCCAGGCGACACCATCACCGCGCGCGACCTGGCCAAGGCCATGCAACGCGACGAAGCGCCCGGCCCGCCGGCCTGGCAACAGGCCCTGGCTTCGGAAGTGCGTGCGCGCCTGGACCGTGGCGAAACCGGCCTGCACGCGCCGCTGCGCGACGCCTTCGACCAGGCCCTGCTGGAAACCGCGCTCGAACACACCGGCGGCCACCGCCAGAACGCCGCCGAGGTTTTGGGCCTGGGCCGCAACACCGTCACCCGGAAACTTGGCGCGCGTCCACGACGCGGCGAACGCAAGCGATCGCCTTGACTCCGGGTTAAGCCCCAAACCTTCACCCTGCGTGTTCCGTCCCTAATCCAAGGAGCCACCATGAAGACGATGACCACCGTGCTTGCCGCCGCCCTGGCCCTTGGCCTGGCGGGCTGCGCCGCCGAATCCGAACCCGAGGTGCCCACGCCTGCGCCGGCCGCCGCGCCGGACGCACTGGGGCCGAGCGACGACGCTTCGGGAGCCGCCGGCGGCATCGCCCTCGCCGCGCAGGCCCGCGTCGTCCTGGCGCAGGTGCAGGACAGCGGCGTCAACGGCGAACTCATCTTCGACCCGGACGGCGATGCCCTGCGCCTGCACGGCGAAGTGCGCGGCCTCGCCCCGGGCAGCGTGCACGGCTTCCACGTGCATGAAACCGGCGACTGCAGCGCGCCCGACGCCACCAGCGCCGGCGGCCATTTCAATCCCGGACAGATGATGCACGGCGACCGCCAGGCCGACGGCCCGCACCACGCCGGCGACATGCCGAACCTGACCGCGGGCGACGATGGCGTAGGCCGGGTGGACGTGCGCCTGGACGGCCTGCAGATCGACGGCGACGCCAGCCACGACGTGGTCGGCCGCGCCGTGATCGTGCACGCCCAGGCCGACGACTACGCCACCCAGCCCACCGGCAACGCCGGCGCACGCATCGCCTGCGGCGTGGTCGAACTGGTGCAGCCGGCGCCCGACTACCAGGGCCCGGCCTCGTGACGATGGGCACCTGGCAAATCCGCGCGGCGGGCGACGACGACGTCGCCCGCCTGCGCGACTGGGCCGTGGCCATGGCCTGGGAAACCGAACACAAGGCGCTCGACCACGACACCGTCGAAGCCGGCATCCGCGCCGTGCTGGCGGAGGCACGCCGCGGCGCCTACTTCGTGGCCGAACGCAACGGGGAACCGGCCGGCACCTTGATGCTTACCTACGAGTGGAGCGACTGGCGCAACGGCGACTGGTGGTGGATCCAGAGCGTCTACGTGGACCCGGCTTTCCGCCGCAAGGGCTGTTACGCCGCCCTGTACCAGCACGTGCTCGAACGCGCGAAGGCCACGCCCGAAGTGTGCGGCCTGCGCCTTTACGTCGAGCGCGAAAACGCCGTCGCGCAGAAGACCTACGAAGGCCTGGGCATGGCCGATGCCGGCTACCGCATGTACGAGGCGCCGACCCGCTGAGCGCGCGCTAAAGTTTCTCGCGCCAGGCCTGGAACATCAGCACGCCCCACAGGTGGGTGTGCCACTTGCGCTCGCCGTCCAGGAACGCCTTCCAGATGCGGCGTATCGGCGCCGGGTCGAAGTGGCCCTCTTCGCGCAGCCGGTTTTCGTCGAGCTGGGCTTCGGCCCATTCGCGCAGCGGGCCGCGCAGCCAGTCGCCCACCGGCGCGCCGAAGCCGGTCTTGGGGTGCTGCACCAGCGGCTTGGGCAGGTAACGCTGCAGCAGTTGCTTGGGCAGCCACTTGAGCTGGCCGTGCCGCGACTTCATCGCCATCGGCAGGGTCCAGGCGAAGCTGGCGACCCGCCAATCCAGCAGCGGCGCGCGTGCTTCCAGCGACACCGCCATGCTGGCCCGGTCGACCTTGGCCAGGATGTCCTCGGGCAGGTAACAGGCCATGTCCATGGCCATCAGCGCGTCGCCGGGCGTACCGACGCCGGGCAGGGCCTGCGGGTCGTCGTAGGCGGTCTTCAGCCGCCGCGCTCCGATGACCACGGCTTCGGGCAAACGCCAGCGCGTGATGCGGTGCCGGGCCAGGCCCTGCAGGTCGCCGGCGCGCAGTTCGGCGCGCAGCGCGGCCAGTCCGCCCAGGCGCGCGGCCTCGCCGGGTTCGCTGACCCGGTTGGCCAGCGTCGCCCGCGGCAGCTTGCGTAGCCAGGCGTCGTTGCGCAGCGTGCGCGCATAGCGCGAATAGCCAAAAAAAAGTTCGTCGCCGCCGTCGCCCGACAGCGCCACCGTCACGTGCTTGCGGGTGAGTGCGCACAGCAGGGCGGTGGGCACCTGCGAGGAATCGGCGAAGGGTTCGTCGAAAATGCCGGGCAGTGAAGGCACCAGGTCGAGCGCGGCCTGGCCATCGACGCGAAGTTCGGTGTGCTCGGTGCCCAGGTGCGCCGCCACCCGTGCCGCATGCGCGCTTTCGTCGTGGCGCAGGTTGTCGAAGCCGATCGAAAAACTGCGCACGGGTGCTGCCGACTGCGCCTGCATCAATGCCGTCACCAGCGACGAATCGGTTCCGCCGGACAGGAACGCACCCAGCGGAACGTCGGCTTCCATGCGCATCGCGGTGGCGTCGCGCAGCAGCACGTCCAGCGTGTCCAGGGCTTCCTGGTCGCCGCCGGCAAAACCGTGGCCGATGGCCTCGCGCTGGGCCGCCAGCGCGTCCCACCAGCGTTTCGGGGACTCCACGGGGTCCAGGGCCGGTGCGCCGGCCTGCAGCGCCGCCATGTCCAGGCTCAGCAGCGTGCCGGCCGGCAGCTTGTACACGCCGCGCAGGATCGACCAGGGTGCCGGGATGTAGTCGAGCCGCAGCAGCAGGGCCAGCGCGTCCGGATCGACCTTGGCCTCCAGCGCCGGATGCGCCTTCAGCGCCCGCAGTTCACTGCCGAACACCAGCGCGCCGTCGCTGGCGAAGCCGTAATACAGCGGCTTCTTGCCCATGCGGTCGCGCGCCAGCCACAGGCGGCGTTGCTTGCGGTCCCAGGCGGCCAGGGCAAGCATGCCGTTGCTTCGCTGCAGCGCCTGCTCGACGCCCCATTCGCCGATCGCGGCCAGCAGCACTTCGGTGTCGGAGTGGCCGCGGAACGCGTGGCCCAGCGTCGCGAGTTCGGCGCGCAGCGCGCCGTGGTTGTAGATCTCGCCGTTGAAGATCAGCGCCCAGCGGCCGTCGCGCGACAGCATCGGCTGGTGGCCTTCGGGGCTCAGGTCCAGGATCGAAAGCCGACGGTGCGACAGCACCAGGCCCGCCGCCGCGTCGGCCCAGGTGCCGGCGTCATCGGGACCGCGATGGGCGATGGCCTCGCCCTGGCGGGCGCCAAGCGCATGCAGCGACGCGTCGTCGCGCGCGCCCGGGAACCAGGTGCCGGCGATGCCGCACATCGCTCAGCGATCCCCGCGCGGCGGTTCGACCACCGGCTGATTCTTCTGCAGCATCCACAGCATGATGGTCTTCTGGCGCACGTAATTGGCGCGCACGTAGGCGTAAACCAGGCCGTGCCAGCCGTCCAGGAATCCCGCGCGCAGCAGGTAACCGCGCCAGAAGCGCCAGGCCGGCGACAGCACCAGGCCGACCAGGGTGGCGCGCCGGCCGCGCCTGAAATCGTGCTCCGCCATCATGCGGGCATAACGCTGGGTCTTGGCCAGCTGCTGTTCCAGCGACCGGTACGGGAAATGCAGCAGGTCGCCGGCGAGCGTGCGCACCGGGCCATCGACGCTGGCTGCTTCATGCACCTCGCGATTGCCGCGCCAGCCGCCCCGGCGGCGGTCGAACAGGCGCAGCACGCGATCGGGGTAGGCATTGCCGTGGCGCAGGAAGCGCCCGAAGTAGTTCGACAGCCGGGCGAAGCGATAGCCCGCGACATGGTCGAAGCCCAGCGCGCGTTCGGCCTGGATGCTGGCGCGCAGGGTGTCGTCCACGCGTTCGTCGGCGTCCAGGCACAGCACCCAGTCGAAGCGGGCCTGTTCGACCGCGAACTGCTTCTGGCTGCGGAAGCCCTCGAAGGGCCGCTCGATAACGCGGGCGCCGGCCTGGCGGGCGATGGCGACGGTGGCGTCGGTCGAACCCGAGTCCACCACGACGATTTCGTCGCAGAAGGCCAGCGATGCCAGGCAGTCGCCCAGCCGGTTGGCTTCGTTGAAGGTGATAATGCAGGCCGATAGGCGAGACGACATGGCCGGAGGGGCGTTGATGGCGGAATACCTGTTGTTCGCGACCGAGCGCTACGCGTTGCCCATTCTGGGCCCGCTTGCGGAAACCCTGCAAGCCGCGGGCCACGGCGTACACACGCTGTTCATTCGCGGCGCCTCGGGGGCCACGCTGCCGGCGCCGGCGCGGCCCGTGGGCGTGCGTGAGGCCGTGGCGTTGCGGCCGAGGGCGGTGTTCAGTGCCGCCAACGAAGTACCGGGCTTCATCGCCGGTGCGAAGGTGCAGCTGTTCCACGGGTTCAACGTCGAAAAGCGCAGCGACACGCGCGGCCACTTCCGCGTGCGCGGGCAGTTCGATCTTTATTGCACGCAGGGCCCGGCGACGACCGGGCCTTTCGAGGCCCTGGCCGCACGGGCCGGGCATTTCGCCGTGGTCGAAACCGGCTGGCCCAAGCTCGACCCCTTGTTCCGTGCCCCCGATCCCCTGGCCGACACCCTGCGCGCCGGCGCAGCCGGTCGGCCGGTGGTGCTGTTCGCTTCGACCTTCACGCAAAGCCTCAGTGCCGCGCCGCGCCTGTTCGATGCCATCGCCGCCGAAATCGCCCGCGGCGAACGGTTCTGGTTGCTGACCCTGCATCCCAAGTGCCCGGCGGAATTGTTCGAACGCTACCGCGGGCTGGCCGGCGCCAACGCGGCCTTCGTCGAAACCGAACAGCTGGTCAGCGCCCAGCGCGCCGCCGACGTGCTGCTGGCCGACACCACGTCGGTGGTCTCGGAGTTCGTGGTCCAGCGCAAACCGGTGGTCACCTTCCGCAACCGCGCGCCGAAACCGCTCATGATCGATTTCGACGTTCCGTCGAAGCTGGCGGAGAACCTGGCCCGCG
>CAZXTV010000068.1:0-248 GCA_964643705.1 uncultured Arenimonas sp.
GCCAGGGCCACCTGCGCCTGCACGGCGCCGGTGGCCGGGTCGAAGACGTCGGAAAGGCGGGCATCGTCGCCGGGGAAGTCCTGGCCGTTGATGAAGTGACCGATCCGTCGCATGACGACCTCGCTGCCTGTTTGATCCGGACCCTGTAGGAGCGCCTTCAGGCGCGAATCTTTTGACTTTGCCCCTGGCAAAGTAGGGAGTCGCGCCGGAAGGCGCTCCTACAGGGGGTGTTGGTCAGCGCGCGAGGG
>CAZXTV010000068.1:258-8525 GCA_964643705.1 uncultured Arenimonas sp.
TCAGGCCCGAAGCTCTTGGCCGAAAAGATTCGGGCCTGAAGGCCCTCCTACAGGTGGATCAGCCGGCCAGGGCCTTGGCGGCCGGCACGTAGTCGTAGCCCAGGTCCCTGGCCACGGCTTCGTACGTCACCTTGCCGGCATGCACGTTCAGGCCGTTGAGCAGGTGCTCGTCGTCCAGCATCGCCGCCGCGCCCTTGTTCGCCAGCTTCACCGCATAGGGCAGGGTGGCGTTGGTCAGCGCGAAGGTCGAGGTGCGGGCGACGCCGCCGGGCATGTTGGCGACGCAGTAGTGGATGATGCCGTCCACTTCGTAGGTCGGGTTCTGGTGGGTGGTGGCCTTGGAGGTCTCGAAGCAGCCGCCCTGGTCGATGGCCACGTCCACCAGCACCGAGCCGGGCTTCATCAGCGCCAGCTGCTTGCGGGTGATGAGTTTGGGCGCAGCGGCGCCCGGGATCAGCACCGCGCCGATCACCAGGTCGGTGTGCGGCAGCAGGTATTCGACGGTATCGACGGTGGAATACAGGGTGGTCATGCGGTCGCCGTAGAGTTCGTCGATGTACTTCAGCCGGTCGAGCGAACGGTCCAGGATGGTCACGCGGGCGTTCATGCCCATGGCCATGCGTGCGGCGTGCAGGCCGACGACGCCGCCGCCCAGCACCACCACGTTCGCGGGCTTCACGCCAGGCACGCCGCCGAGCAGGATGCCGGCGCCGCCCTGGGCCTTTTCAAGCGCGTGCGCGCCGGCCTGGATGGACATGCGGCCGGCCACTTCCGACATCGGCGCCAGCAGCGGCAGGCCACCCTTGCGGTCGGTGACGGTTTCGTAGGCGATGGCGGTGCAGCCCGACTTGACCAGGGCCGCGGTCTGGTCCGGATCCGGCGCCAGGTGCAGGTAGGTGTAGAGGATCTGGCCCGGGCGCAGCATGGCGCATTCCACCGGCTGCGGCTCCTTGACCTTGATGATCATCAAGGCCTTGGCGAAGATCGCCGCCGCGCTGTCGACGATGCTGGCGCCGGCGGCTTCGTACATTTCGTCGGTGAGGCCGATGGCCTTGCCGCCGTCGCGCTGCACCATCACCTGGTGGCCATGGGAGCACAGTTCACGCACGCCGGCCGGGGTCAGGCCGATGCGGTATTCGTGGTTCTTGATTTCCTTGGGGACGCCGATAAGCATGAAACTGCCCTCCCGGGGCGGGTCTGAACTGATGGGGGAACGGTCCGCCGCTCAGGCGGTGGCGCGTATGGTAGCCGCCAGCCGGTCGAAAATCCGGTCTATGTGTTCCTTGTTCAGGATAAGGGGCGGGGACAGGGCGATGACGTCCCCCGTGCAGCGCACCATCAGGTTCTGCTCGTGGAAGGCCCGGTTGAAGACCTCGTAGCCCCGCTGGCCGGCGCCCTCGGGCCGCGCGGCCAGCTCCACGGCGCCGACCAGGCCGACGTTTCGGATGTCGATGACGTTGGGCAGGCCCTTGAGCGCGTGGATGGCCTGCTCCCAGTAGGGGCCCATTTCGATCGCCCGCTGGAACAGGCCCTCGGTCTGGTAGACGTCCAGGGTCGCCAGCGCCGCGGCGCAGGCCAGCGGGTGGCCGGAATAGGTGTAGCCGTGGAAAAGCTCGATGGCGCCTTCCGGGCCGTGCATGAAGGTGTCGTGGATGGCCGAGGTGGCGAACACCGCGCCCATCGGCACCGACCCGTTGGTCAGGCCCTTGGCCGTGGTGATCAGGTCCGGCACCACCCCGAAGCGCTGCGCCGCGAAGGCCTCGCCCACGCGGCCGAAGCCGGTGATGACCTCGTCGAAGATCAGCACGATGCCGTGTTTTGTGCAGATGTCGCGGATGCGCCTGAGGTAACCCTCGGGCGGCAGCACCACGCCGGCGCTGCCCGACACCGGTTCGATGATCACGGCCGCGATCGTGCTGGCATCGTGCAGGGCGACGATGCGTTCGAGTTCGTCGGCCAGTTCGGCGCCGTGCGCCGGCAGCCCGCGGCTGAAACCGTTGCGGGCGATGTCCAGGGTATGCGGCAGGTGGTCCACGCCCGCCAGCATGGGCCCGAAGAACTTGCGGTTGTTGACCATGCCGCCAACCGAAATGCCGCCGAAGCCGACGCCGTGGTAGCCCTTCTCGCGGCCGATCAGGCGGGTGCGCTGGCCTTCGCCGCGCACGCGGTGGTAGGCCAGGGCGATCTTGAGCGCGGTGTCCACCGACTCCGAGCCGGAGTTGGTGTAGAAAACGTGCTTGAGCGGGTCCGGCGCGATCGCCGCCAGCCGTTCGGCCAGCACGAAGGGCAGCGGGTGGCCCATCTGGAAGGTCGGCGCGAAGTCCAGCGTCGCCGCCTGCTTCTGGATCGCCTGCACGATGTGCGGGTGCCCGTGGCCGGCGTTGACGCACCACAGGCCGGCGGTGCCGTCGAGGATTTCGCGGCCGTCGGTGCTGCGGTAATACATGCCTTCGGCGCTGGCCAGCAGGCGCGGCGTCTTCTTGAACTGGCGGTTGGCGGTGAAGGGCATCCAGAACGCGTCGGTGTGTTCGGGCGCCGCGGTCGCCTGGGCCAGCGGGTCGGCGAAAGCGGGCGTTTGGGAAGCGGGCATGGCGGCACTCGGGCAAGGGTATCGGGGCTGCCGGCAACGCTAGCAGCGTTGAATAAACTTTACAAAGGGTGTCAAATATTCAGCAATTCCCGCGGCGAGGTGATCCATTGGACATCGGCATCCGGCTCCAGGCCGTGCGCAAGGGCAAGGGGCTCAGCCAACGCGAGCTGGCCAAGCGGGTGGGGGTCACCAACTCCACCATCTCGCTGATCGAACAGAACAAGGTGAGCCCGTCGATCAGTTCGCTCAAGAAGGTGCTCGACGGCATCCCGATATCGCTGGCCGATTTTTTCACCCAGGACCTCGAGGACGCCGGCGACGGCCCGTTCTACGCCGCCGCCGAACTGCCCGACGTCGGCAACAACGACATCCACTACTTCCTGGTCGGCCATCGCCGGCGCAACCGGCGCATGTGCGTGCTGCGCGAGGTGATGCCGCGGGGCAGCGACACCGGCGAATCGATGATCCAGCACGAAGGCGAAGAAGGCGGGGTTGTGGTCCAGGGCCAGGTGGAAATCACCGTCGGGGCGCAGCGCCGCGTGCTGGGCGCCGGCGAGGCCTATTATTTCGAATGCCGCCAACCCCACCGTTTCCGCAACGTCGGCGAGGATGAGGTGGTGATCATCAGCGCCAGCACGCCCCCCACATTCTGAGGCCCGCCATGACCAACCCCAAGACCCGCGCCGACTGGGAGGCGCTCGCCCGCCGCCTGGCGATCCGCAACCAGGCCTTCATCAATGGTCGCTACGTGGACGCCGCCAGCGGTGAAAGTTTCGATTGTTTGAGCCCGGTCGATGGCCGCGTGCTCGCCCAGGTTTCGCTGTGCCAGTCCGAGGACGTCGATCGCGCCGTGCGCGCCGCGCGCCGCGCCTTCAACACCGGTGACTGGGCCAATGCCAAGCCGTCCTGGCGCAAGCAGGTGCTGGTGCGCCTGGCCGGACTGGTGCGCGACAACGCCGACGAACTGGCCCTGCTCGAAACCCTGGACATGGGCAAGCCGATCTCCGACGCCCTGAACGTGGACATGGCCGCCACCGCGCGCTGCCTGGCCTGGACCGGCGAGGCCATCGACAAGATCTACGGCGAGATCGCCGCCACCGGTCCCGACGAACTGGGCCTGGCCACGCGCGAACCCCTGGGCGTGGTGGCCGCGATCGTGCCCTGGAACTTCCCGCTGCTGATGGCGGCCTGGAAGCTGGCGCCGGCGCTGGCGATGGGTAACTCGGTGGTGCTCAAGCCCTCGGAAAAATCGCCGCTGACCGCGATCCGCTTCGCCGAACTGGCCATGGAAGCCGGCCTGCCGCCGGGCGTGCTGAACGTGCTGCCGGGTTTCGGCAAGGACACCGGCGAGCCCCTGGCCCGGCACAGGGACGTCGACGGCCTGGTCTTCACCGGCTCGACGGCCGTCGGCAAGCACCTGCTGGTCTGCGCGGGCCAATCGAACATGAAGCGGGTGTACCTGGAGTGCGGCGGCAAGAGCCCGAACCTGGTCTTCGCCGACGCCCCCGACCTCGACCGCGCCGCCAAGGCCACGGCCAGCGGCATCTTCTACAACCAGGGCGAAGTGTGCACGGCCGCCTCGCGCTTGCTGGTGGAGCGAAGCATCAAGGAAGAGTTCGTGGCCCTGGTCGCGAAACATGGCAAGGCCATGCAGCCCGCGCACCCGCTCGATCCCGGCGCGCCAATGGGCGCGATGGTCGATGAAGGCCAAACCCGGCGCGTGCTCGACTACATCGCCAAGGGCCGCAAGGAAGGCGGGCGCCTGGTGATCGGCGGCGAACGGCTGGCGACGGTCGACGGCGGCTGCTACCTGGCCCCGACCATCTTCGACGACGTCGCGGCCAGCCACACCATCGCCCGGGAGGAAATCTTCGGGCCCGTGCTCAGCGTCATCGCCTTCGACGACGAGGCCGAGGCGCTGGCGATCGCCAACGACAGCGACTACGGCCTGGCCGCGGGCGTGTTCACCTCTGACATCAGCCGCGCCCACCGAGTCGCCCGCCGCCTGCGCGCCGGCAGCGTCTGGGTGAATTATTGGGACGGCGGCGACATGACCGCGCCGTTCGGAGGCTACAAGCAGAGCGGCAACGGCCGGGACAAATCGTTGCATGCGTTTGACAAATACACCGAGCTCAAGGCAACGTGGATCAACCTGGCACCCTAGTCGGCATAGGAGGCAAGAATATGGACGGATTGAAGTTGTGCATCATCGCTTTGCTCGGGCTTTCGGCCCCGGCAATGGCTGGTCCTGGGCAGAACGATCCGGCGAAGCCGGCTGAAAAGGTCGAGACGGCGACCGCCGCAACGGCAGATGCCACCGATGCCCCCGACGACGCCGGAAAGCGGGCACTTCCTATCAGGGAGGGCGGCCACACGGTCCAGCCCAACAGGGTATCGAAGGACGGCAGCGGAGACCTCGATTCAGACGGCATGCCGGATGTCGCCAGCCAGCGGGGTGGTGGTCGGGATCCGCTGAAGGGAACCAATGCCCAGCGATGTGTCGACAAGCCAGAAACCTGCGCGAAGAAGAAATAGAAGGCGGCAGCCAGGCCCAGGCCCAGAACGGACCAGTAATGGCTTGATGCGGGTCAATCCGCACGGGCCGCCGCCGGGGCATGCTGGCAGCCCTTGGAAAGTGCACAGGGCCCGTCTGCATGCGAGTGAGCACCGCACCATTCCTGACCGCCCTGGCCGTGGTTTCATCGGCCGTGCTGTTGCCCGCGCTGCCTGCCACGACCTGGGCGAGTACGGCGACGCTGAGCCTGCTTTCCGGTGTCACGGCCCTGGTGATGATGGCGATGGCGGCCCTGCTGGGCTCGCGCTGGCGCTGGCTCGAAGACCTGTTCGGCGGCCTCGACCGCGTTTACGAGGTGCACAAGTGGCTGGGCATTTGGGCGCTGGTGCTGGCTTCGGTGCACCTGGTGTTCAAGGCCGGCTTGCCCGCCTGGGACGTCGCGGCGATCCTGCCGCTGCCCAGGGAAGCCACTCGCCTGGTGCGCCAGCTCAGCTACGTCGCGCTGGTGCTGATCGTGCTGCTGGCGCTCAACCGAAAGATCCCTTACGGCCAGTGGCGCTGGTGGCACAAGCTGTCCGGGCCCTTGTTCATCGTGGTGGTGCTGCACTGGCTGAGCTTCAGGTCGCCGATTGCGCTGGTCTCGCCGACGGGCATCTGGCTGGCGCTGTGCGCGGGGCTGGGCCTGGCGGGCGCGGCCTACAAGCTGCTGCTTTACCCGTTCCTGTCCGGGCACGCCGAATACCGGCTGACCCGGGTCGAAACCGGCGTGTCGTCGGTCCGGCTGGAGCTGGTGCCGGTCGGGCGCGGCATCTGCTTCGAAGCGGGACAGTTTGCGTTCCTGCGCTTCCTGCACCCAGGGCTTCGTGAGCCGCATCCATTCACGCTCGCCAGCGCCAGCACGGGTGGCGACCAGCCGGTGCAGTTCGTGGTGCGGGCGCTGGGGGACTACACGCAGCGCCTGGTCGCGGGCGTCGAGCCGGGCATGCGGGCCGAGGTTTACGCACCCTTCGGACGATTCAGCCGGCCGGACAACGGCGGGTTCGAAGTGTGGGTCGGCGGTGGCGTCGGCCTGTCGCCCTTCATCGCCTGGCTGCAGGATCCGTCGCGCCAGGACCTGGCCAAGGTCACGGTCTTCAACTTCCAGACCCCGGGGCGGGGGTTCCCGGGCGTGGACGAGGTCGCGGACGATGCCCGCCGCCGGGGCGCGGACTGACTGGAGGTGAGGGACGGACCGGACTCGCCGGTTTTCAACGAACGTTTCGCCTGGCTGGTGGAGCAGGTGGGCGCAGACAGGATTTCGGTCAACTTCTGCGGGCCGGCGGGCCTGCTGGCGATCGTGCGCGCCGAGATGGCGCACCACGGTGTACCGGAGTCGCGCCTGCGCTACGAAAAGTTCGAGTTCCGCTGAGTCACCGTCACGGCCGGAGCGGCCCCCTCCTCGCGTTCCATAGGTAAACAAAGCCAAGGGCAGGGGAGACAGTCATGCAAAGACGTCGTTTCATGCAGACCGCTTTGGGCGCCGCGGCCGTGGCCGCGCTGCCATCGTCCACGGCGCTGGCGCAGGCCGTTCGGACGCTGGCACAAGTGACCGGGCCCGTAGATGCCGTGAGTCACAGCGGCCGCCAGCTCACCCTGGAGCAGGCGGCGCTGGAGGAACTGCGCGACAGCCTCCAGGGGCGATTGCTGCTGCCGGGCCACGAAGGTTACGAACAGGCCCGGCGCGTCTTGAACCCGAGCATCGACAAACATCCGGCGTTGGTGGTGCAACCCACCGGCGCCGCCGACGTCATGCGCGCCGTGGATTTCGCCCGCGAGCGTGAATTGCTGGTGGCGGTGAAGTGCGGTGGTCACAGCTACGGCGGCAAGTCCACCTGCGACGGGGGCCTGCAGATCGACCTCTCCGCGCTGCGCGGAACCCACGTGGATGCCGGCGCCCGCCGGGCCCACGTCGCTGGCGGCAGTCTGCTGGCCTCCCTAGATCGCGAGGCAATGGCGCAGGGCCTGGTCACCACCGCCGGCACCGTGTCGCATACCGGCGTGGGCGGCCTGACCCTGGGCGGCGGCTTCGGCCGCCTGGCACGGCGTTTTGGCCTCGCCCTGGACAACGTCACCGCGGTCGACGTCGTTACCGCCGACGGCAAGCTGGTGCACGCCAATGCGGACCACAACCCGGACCTGTTCTGGGGTGTGCGCGGTGGCGGCGGCAACTTCGGCGTCGTCACCCGCTTCGAGTTCCAGCTGCACCCCATGGCCCGCACGATCGTCGGCGGCGACCTGGTGTTCCCGCTGTCACAGCTGCGCGATGTGGTGCGCTTCTACGCGGACTATTCACGGCAGGCGCCGGACGAGCTTTACCTGGATCTGTTCGCACGCTCGCCGGTCGGCAGCCCGGACGGCGTCGTGGCGCTGCACGCCTGCTATTCCGGTCCGGAAGCGCAGGCCGAGAAGGTGCTTGCGCCGCTGTACAAGGCCGGTACGCCGGTGAAAGACGGCATCCAGCGGCGCGATTACGTCGCCATCCAGCGCTCGCACGACGACCTCGACCCGCGCAACAACGCCGAGTACCTCAAATCAGGGTTCATCAATCAATTCCCTGAGGCCCTGGTCGACGTCATCGCCGAGAACTTCGAAGGTTTCGTCGAACGCGGCACCATGCTGCTGTTCCAGCACTCCGGCGGCGCCATCGGCCGGGTGCCGGTTGACGCCACGGCGTTTGCGCAGCGCAAATCCATAGCCAACATGCTGTTCTTCGTCGAGTGGCCGCTGGCGGAATCGCCGGACCAGCACGTCGCCTACATCCGGGAGCAATGGACGCGCTTCGAGCCCTTCACCGATGGCTGGTATGCGAACGAAGTGGACAAGGAATCCGCCCACGCGGTCGACCGCAACTACCAGGGCAACCACGCCCGCCTGGTGCAGGTGAAGAATCGCTACGACCCGGGCAACCTGTTCCGGCTCAACGCCAACGTCCTGCCTACGACCTGAGCAAGGCAGGGGCAGCCTGGGGCGGCGCGCTCACCACAGCGCGTCGCGCAGCTTGAACCAGGCCATCGCGGCCACCAGCAGCGGCGTGCGCAGGGCGCGGCCGCCGGGGAAGGGCCGGTGCGGAATGCGCGAGAACACCTCCAGGCGCCCGGCCTGGCCGCGGATCGCCTCGGCGTT
>CAZXTV010000069.1:0-8397 GCA_964643705.1 uncultured Arenimonas sp.
CAGTAATCCTGCACGACGTCGGCTTCGGCCTTGAGGCCGGCGACCGCGTCGGCCTGCTCGGCCCCAACGGTGCCGGCAAGTCGACGCTGGTGAAAACCCTGGTCGGCGAACTGCCGCTGCTGGGCGGCGAACGCGTGGCCCATCCCGACATGCGCATCGGCTACTTCGCCCAGCACACCGTCGAAAGCCTGCACGAAGGCCAGAGCCCGCTGTGGCACCTGAAGGAAATCGCCCCCAACGCCGGCGAACAGCAGCTGCGCAACTTCCTCGGCCGCTGGAACTTCATCGGTGACCGCGCCTTCGAAAGCGTCGACGGCTTTTCCGGCGGCGAGCGCGCCCGCCTGGCCCTGGCGCTGATCGCCTACCGCGAACCGAACGTGCTGCTGCTCGACGAACCCACCAACCACCTCGACCTGGACATGCGCGAGGCGCTGGCCGAAGCCCTGTCCGACTTCCCCGGCGCGATCGTGCTGGTGTCGCACGACCGCCACCTGATCGGCCTGGTTTGCGAAACCTTCTGGCGCGTCGCCGACGGGCACGTCGAGGAATTCAACGGCGACCTGGACGAATACGCGGCCTGGCTGCGTTCGCGCGGCAACGAGCCCAAGGCGCCAAAAGCGGCCGCCGCGCCGCCGCCCAGGCCCGCCAAGCCGGTGCGCAGCAAATACGAGCAGGACACCGCGGCCCGCCGTGCCCGCCAGCTGGAAACACGGGTCGCCGAACTGGCCGAACAACTGGCCCAGGTCGAGGCCCAACTCGCCGATCCGGCGATCTACGGCAACGACGGCGGCTCGGAAGTCGGGCAGCTGACCCAGCGCCAGCAAAAACTCGCCGCCGAGAAGGACACGCTCGAAGCCGAGTGGCTCGCCCAGCTCGAGATCGCCGAGGCCTGACCGTCGCAATGTTGTAGGAGCGCCTTCAGGCGCGAATCTTTTGACTTTGCCTTTGGCAAAGAAGGGATTCGCGCCTGAAGGCGCTCCTACACGGGGCGCAGCTTGAGCGAACTCGCCGTCCATGTTTCCCTGTGGGGCATGGGCGCGTTAGCAACGCTCGACTACGTCGTACTGGGGACCTACCTGCTGGTGCTCATCGCGGTTTGCGTGCGCGTCAGCCGACGCAGCCCGGACAGCGACGAGTTGTTCCTGGCCGGGCGCTCTCTCGGCGCCGGGGTCGTGGGCCTGTCGCTGTTCGCGTCGAACATCTCCTCGACCACCCTGATCGGCCTGCCCGGCGCCGCCTGGAGCAGCGGCATCGCGGTCGCCAACTACGAATGGATGGCGGCGCTGGTGCTGGTGTTCACCGCGGTGTTCGTCGCGCCGACGTTGCTGGGCAACCGCATCACCACATTGCCCGAGCTGCTGGAACGGCGCTTCGATGCACGCATGCGCAAGTACCTGTCGGGCGTGTCGGTGTTCCTTTCCATCGTGCTCGACACCGCCGGCAGCCTGTTCGCGGGCGCGCTGGTGCTGCAGGTGTTTTTCCCGGGCCTGCCGCTGGGCGGCACCGTCGCGGCGCTGGCGGTGTTCGCCGGCCTCTACACCGCGGCCGGTGGGCTGCGCGCAGTGGTCTACACCGATGTGCTGCAATCGGTGGTGCTGCTGGCCGGTTCGGCCATGCTGGCCTGGCTGGTGTTCGCCGAGTTCGATTTTTCCTGGGCGGCGGTGAAGGCGTCGATGCCGGCCGACCACCTCAGCCTGATCCGCCCGATGGACGATCCCAACCTGCCCTGGCTGGGCACGCTGATCGGGCTGCCGGTCCTGGGTTTTTACTACTGGACGATGAACCAGTACGTCTCGCAGCGCCTGCTGGGCGCACGCGACATGAAGGCCGCCGGCGGCGGCGCCCTGCTGGCGGCGGGCCTCAAGCTGCTGCCCCTGTTCCTGATGGTCCTGCCCGGCGCGATGGCCATTTCACTGCTGCCCGACCTGCAGCGCGGCGACGAGGTGTTCCCGCGCCTGCTGGCCGAATACGCGCCGGCTGGCCTGGTTGGCCTGGTGCTGGCCGCGCTGCTGGCGGCGATCATGTCCAGCGTCGATTCGGCGCTGAACTCGGCGTCCACGCTGATCACGCTCGATTTCGTGCAGCCGCGCCGGCCCGGCCTCGACACCCGCGCGCTGGCGCGCCTGGGCCGCTGGATCACGCTGGGGCTGATGGCGCTGGCGGCGCTTTGGGCACCGATGATCGACTCCTTCCCGGGCCTGTTTTCCTACCTGCAGCAGGCCTTCGCCTACGTCACGCCGCCGCTGGTGGCGGTGTTCGCGCTGGCTTTCCTGGACAAGCGCCTGGGGCCGCGCGCGGCGCTGTTTGCAACCGCCAGTGGCCATGCCTTCAGCGTTTGTTGGTTCGTCACGACGCAACTTGGCTGGGTGGACCTGCACTTCACCATCGTTGCCGGCCTGCTGTTCGCGGTGACCCTGGGGTTTGCGTGGGTCTGGCGCGGGTTGCTCGCCGAAACACCCGCGCCTGGCGCACTGGACGTGGTGGGTCCGGCACGGGCACTTGCCTTGCCACGCTGGCTGCCGGCGGGCGCATGGGCGCTGGTTGCGGTAACAATGGTCCTGGTAGTGGGGTTCTGGTGACCATACCCAAGGACGCGAGGCGTGGCAGCATGAAAAGGGAGCCCAAGCAATGATCCTGGCCGGCCTGCTGGCGTCAATGCCGCAATCGGCCTTGCATCCGGCCGGGCCCGCCGCCGAAACCATCGCCTTCACCTGGTGGCTGATGGCGGGCGGGGCGACCCTGGCCTGGGCGCTGGTGATGGGACTGTTCCTGTGGACCTGGCGGCGGCGTTCGCGCCAGTCCAGGGGCCCGGGTGAACGCCTGATCGTCGTCGGGGGCATCGCGTTTCCCACGGTGGTGCTGGCGGCGCTGCTGGTCTACGGGTCGGCAACCAGCGGGCGCGTCACCGGCCTGGATGCGCCCGTGGACGACGTGATCGAAGTTTCCGCGCGGCAATGGCAGTGGGACTTCACCTACCTCGACGACCAGGGCCGGCCCCTGGCCACCAGCACCGACCGACTGGTTCTTCCACGCGGCCGGATGGTTGAATTCCGCATCACCAGCCATGACGTCATCCACAGCTTCTGGATCCCCCGCCTTGGGGGCAAGATCGACGCCATCCCCGGCCAGGCCAACTACCTGCGCCTTCGCGCCGACCGCGTCGTGACCCTGCGCGGCCAGTGCGCTGAATTCTGCGGGCGCGACCATTCCTACATGGCTTTCGACGTGCAGGTGCTTGAACCCGAAGCCTACCGGCAGTGGCTGGACCAGGGCGCGCCATGAACGCCGAGCCCGCCCGCGAACCCATCGACGACACCGTCGCCGGCGAACGACTCGGCGACCTGCACCGGGCCTGGGCGAACGGTCCCGGTTTGCTCGGCCAGCTGACCGCCGTCAACCACGGCACCGTCGGCCTGCGTTTCATCGTCACCGGATTCGCCTTCCTGCTGGCCGGCGGCGTGCTGGCGATGTTCATCCGCCTGCAGCTGGCCTGGTTCGACAACGAAGTCCTGAGCCCGGAGCGCTACAACCAGTTCGTCACCATGCATGGCACGACGATGATGTTCCTGTTCGCGGTGCCGATCATGGAAGGCTTCGCGATGTACCTGATTCCCAAGATGATCGGCGCACGGGACCTGCCGTTCCCGCGCCTGAGTGCGTTTGGTTACTGGTGCTACCTGTTCGGCGGGCTGTTCCTGTACGCGAGTTTCATTTTCGACGCCGCGCCCGACGGCGGCTGGTTCATGTACGTACCGCTTTCCGACGCCACTTATTCGCCGGGAAAGGGCGCGGACTTCTGGCTGATCGGGGTCACGTTCGCCGAAATCGCGGCCGTCACCGCCGCGGTGGAGCTAATCGTTGCCATCCTGATCACGCGCGCGCCGGGCATGGATCTCTCACGTATGCCCCTGTTCGCATGGGCAGTGCTGGTTACTGCATTCATGATCGCCTTCGGGTTCCCGCCGCTGATCCTGGCCAGCATCCTGCTCGAAATCCAGCGCGCCTTCGGCTTCGTCTTCTTCGACGTGGCGCGTGGCGGCGACCCGCTGCTTTGGCAGCACCTGTTCTGGCTGTTCGGGCATCCCGAGGTGTACATCATCTTCATGCCGGCGGCCGGCGTGGTGTCGATGGTCATCCCCACCTTCGCGCGGCGCGAAGTGGTGGGCTACACCTGGATCGTGCTGGCGCTGGTGGCCACGGGCTTCCTCAGCTTCGGCCTGTGGGTGCACCACATGTTCGCGGTGGGTATCCCGCTGCTGGCGCTGGCCTTCTTCAGTGCGGCCAGCATGGCGGTGGCGATACCCACGGCCATACAGGTCTTCGCCTGGATCGCCACGCTGTGGGCGGGCCGGCCCTGGCTGAGGGTGCCGATGCTGTACATGCTGGGGTTCTTCTTCGTGTTCGTGCTGGGCGGGCTTACCGGCGTGATGCTGGCCTTCGTGCCCTTCGACTGGCAGGCGCACGACACCCATTTTGTCGTGGCGCACCTGCACTACGTGCTGATCGGCGGCATGATGTTCCCGCTGTTCGCCGGCCTGTATTACTGGCTGCCGCTGGCCAGCGGGCGCATGCCCTCGGAAAGCCTCAGCCGCACTGCGTTCTGGCTGACGTTCATTGGCTTCAACCTGGCTTTCCTGCCCATGCACCTGACCGGCCTGCTGGGCATGCCGCGCCGCGTGCACAACTACTCGCCACTGCTGCAGGTGGAGTGGCTGAACCTGCTTTCCACCGCGGCAAGCTTCGTGCTGGCCGCGGGCATCCTGGCGATCCTTATCGATGCGGGGCTGTGTTTCCTGCACGGCCGGCGAGCGCGACGCAATCCGTGGCGCGCCGGTACGCTTGAGTGGGCCTTGCCGTGGCCGGTGCCGCAGTTCAACTTCGCGTCGGTGCCCTGGGTGTCGGGGCGCTATCCGCTGTGGACTGCGCCGAACCTGCCCGCGGGCTGCGACCGTCCCGACGGCCTGCTGGCCCGCGCCCACCACGGTCATCGCGAAATGCTGGGTACCGGGCTGCGACTGGCGCAGCCAGAGCAGGTGATCCGGATCTCCCGTTCCAGCGGCCTGCCGGTGCTGGCGGCGGCAACCATCGCCCTGCTGCTGACTTTTTTCATCACCAAGCTCTACCTGCTGTCGCTGCTTTGCCTGGTGCCCCTGCTGGCACTGTTCGCACGCTGGTTATGGACGACCGGGGATCCGGCGGTGCCGGCCCGGCTTGAAGTGATGCCAGGCATCACGCTCGATTCGCAATACGCCGCCCACAACGCACCGGGCTGGTGGGCGCTGGTGGTGTCGCTGCTGATCGATGGTTCGCTGTTCGCATCGCTGGTGTTCGCCTACTTCTACCTGTGGCTTGGCGCGGACGCCTGGCCGCCCGCCGGCATCGGCGTCGTCGCCATGGGCCCGGCCGTGGCCACGCTGGTCGCCTTGCCGGTGGCGTGGCTTGCCATGCACCTGGCTGGCAAGGCGCTGGCACGCGGCGCACGCACCGGCCCGGGCGCCTGGCACCTGGTGGCCTGCGTGGCGGGTGCGTCGTTCCTGGCGGCGCACATGGCGCAGCTGCACGGTGTACTCGGTGCGCCACAGGTGCATGCCTACGCGTCGGTGGTATGGGTGCTGGCGGGTTTCCACGCGGTGCACCTTGGCGTGGCGTTGCTGGTATCGGCCTACGTGCATGCGCGTTGGCGCAGCGGGCGCGTCGACGCCGTGCGTGCGCTTGAGTGGCGCGTCTGCGCAGGGCTGTGGCGTTACACGCTGGCGATGGGCGTCGTGGCCTGGGCCGTCATCCACCTCTTCCCGCGGTGGGCGCAGTGACGGCCTGGCACGACCCCCGCCGGCTTACCGGCATGGCGGCGCCGCTGACGATGTGGGCATTGCATTTTGTCGTGGTGTACAGCCTGCAGGGCGTGGCCTGCGCCGAAGGTTTGTTTCGTCGGGCGCTGGCGGGACAGCCGCTGGTGTTCTGGCTGTGGCTGCTGCTTACCGGCGCGGCGCTGGCGGGCATCGCCTGGCTGGGCCTGCGCGCCTGGCGCTGCCACCGCAAGACCACGCCTTCCGACGCCGCTGCGGCCGGGCAACGCGAGGCGCGTTTCGCCAGCCGCCTGACGCTGCTGGTGTCGGCGATGGCTCTTGTCGCCGTGGTTTTCACGGTGATTCCCGTTTTCATGCTGCCGGTTTGCGGCTGAGGTTTCCCCGATGACCCCCGAGAAAAAGGCACCGCGCTCGCGCAGCGACACCATCGAGAGCCGCGTGGCGATCAAGAGCCACCCCCTGCACCCGATGCTGGTGGTGTACCCGGTGTCCTTCCTCAGCATGCTGCTGGTTACCGACGGGCTTTACCTGTGGCTCAACAACCCCTTCTGGGCGCAGGTGTCGTGGTGGCTCAACCTGGCCGGCCTGTGCATCGGGCTGGTGGCCGGTCTGGCAGGTGCAGCGGACATGTTCGCCATTCGCTGGGTGCGCCGGCACATATCTGCGTGGAGCCACTTCATCGCCGCGGTGATGCTGCTGGCCCTGGCGGCGGCGGGCGTGTGGGTGCGCTGGCCCGATCCGGTGGCTGCGATATGGCCGTGGGGCCTGGTGCTTTCTTCGCTGACCTTTGGCCTGGTGATGGTGGTCGGCTGGCTCGGAGGCACGCTCAGCTTTCGCCATGGCGTTGGCGTTTTCGGCGAGAAGGAGCGCGCGGACGCGGACCTGCCGCCGGGCGAGTGAGTCCGCTGTTTTCAGCGCGTGCCGTGCGCCTGCGGCGGTGCGGGCAGGTTGCCGGCCGTGTCGGGCTTGGCACCGGTCAGCGCCGCCACGCCCAGCATCACCAGCACCGGCACCCAGCCCAGAAACCGCAGCACGCCTGCGCCGTGCCGGTCCTTGCCTTGCCGTACTTCGTACAGCAGCACGCCCAGGTGCAGATGCATCAGAACCGCCAGCAGCACCAGCGCAAGTTTCATCACCAGCCATGCGCCCTGGGGTCCGTAAGCGATCAGCACCATGCCCAGCGCGATCGTCAGCACGCCGGCGGGCGTGGCCACGTACAGGTATAGCGCCCGCGCCATGGGATTGAAGTACGCCGGCCGGGCGTCGCGTTCGCCGCGCACACGCGCCAGCAGCAGGCGGGGCAAGAAAGCCAGGCCGATGAACCAGACAAGCATCGCGGCGATGTGGAAGGTCTTGAGCCAAAAATACATGGGTCGCTCCGGACCGTGGGGCCATGCGTTACCTTACTTCCATGACCCACCCGCGATCACGTTTTGCCGTGTGGGGCCTGGTCCTTGCGATGTCGTGGCCTTCGCTGGCCGGCGCCCACTCGACCGAGGACGTCCCCAGCCTGGCGACGGCGTGGACGCTGTCGCCCTGGTTGCTGGTGCCGCTGGCGGCGTTCGTGCTGTTCTATGCCTGTGGGCTGGCACGCCTGTGGCGGCGGGCAGGATGGGGACGAGGCTTGGGCGGGGGCCAGTTACTGGCCTTCGTTACCGGTATCGCCGCCTTGCTGCTGGCTACGGTGTGGCCGCTGGATGCGCTGGGCGAGTGGTCGATGGCGGCCCACATGGCCCAGCACGCGCTGTTGCTGGCGGTGGTGCCGCCCCTGTTGCTGGCGTCGCAACCGGGCGCCGCGCTGGCCAGCCTGGTGCCCACGCGCGCAAGCAAGTGGTTCCATCGCCAGGTTCGAACGCCCCTGCAAGGCGTGCTGTTCGCGCTGGCGCCCGCCACGGTGGTGCACTGCGCCGTCATGTGGGGCTGGCACCTTCCCGCGGCCATCGCGGCGGCGCTGGCCGGGGAAACCCTGCACTGGCTGATGCACGCCAGCTTCCTGCTGGCGGGCCTGTGGTTCTGGTCGGCGGTGTTGCATCGCCTGCGCGATCCGGCCGGGGGCGTGGGGGCCGGGCTGCTGGCCCTGGTCGTGGTGATGATGCAGATGGGATTGATGGGCGCGCTGCTTACCTTTGCAGGCCGTCCCCTGTACGCGCACTACGCGCTGCAAGCACCGCGTTTGGGGCTGGATCCGCTGGCCGACCAGCAGCTGGCCGGATTGCTGATGTGGGTTCCGGCCTGCCTTCCGTACCTGCTGGCGGGCGTATGGCTGCTTTGGCAAGGTTTGCGCCGGGACGACGCGCGGCATCGAGGAAGTCGCGGCCCCAGCGGTTGATGTCGTAGTTCTCGACGATGCCGAACAGCTGCCGGATCCTTCCTTCGGCTTCGTCCGAATCCATCGCAAGGGCCTGGCCCAGGGCGGCGGTGAGGTCGGCCGGGTCATGCGGGTTGGTCAGCACGGCGCCCTTCATTTCGGCGGCGGCGCCGGCGAACTCCGACAGCACCAGCACGCCCTTGCCGCCTTCGATGCCCTGCGTGGCCACGAACTCCTTGGCCACCAGGTTCAGGCCGTCGCGCAGCGGGGTGATCCACATCA
>CAZXTV010000070.1:0-8392 GCA_964643705.1 uncultured Arenimonas sp.
CGAACCCAAGCCCCTGAACCCCGACAACGGCGCCGTCAAACCGCCGCTGGTCGCGCTGGTGATCGAAGAAGACTGCATCGGTTGCACCAAGTGCATCCAGGCCTGCCCGGTGGACGCGATCATCGGTGCGCCCAAACGCATGCACACGGTGATCCCGGAGCTGTGCACGGGCTGCGAGCTGTGCCTGCCGCCCTGCCCGGTCGACTGCATCGACGTGGTGCCGCCGGCGCGGCGGGCCAGCTAATCCCGCTGGCCCCGGCCGGTGGCTCAGAGTCGCTCGACGGTGTAACCGGCTTCGCGCATCAGGGTGACCAGGCCGTCGTCACCCAGCAGGTGCAGCGCGCCGACGACCACCAGGACGTCTTCGTCCTCGCCGCCGCCGTCCAGCCGCTGCTTGATCACCGGCAGCCAGGCCAGGTTGCGGTCGCGGTTGATGCGGGCGTAGAGCTCGGGATATTCGTCGCGCATGCGCTGGTTGGTTTCCGCTTCCATGCCTTCAATGTCGCCACGGCGCCACAGGTCGTGCAGGTGGTTGATGTTCTCTTCCATCTTCTCGATGTCCAGCAGCACGTCCTCGAGCGACTGCTGCTGCAGGCGTGCATCCATCGAGTCGAACAGCGCGATCTGCTGGGCGCCGGTTTCCAGGCCCTGGGTATGCTTGCCGGCCTCGGTGGCGCGCTGCGCGAAGTGACGGTCCAGGCCCAGCTTCGGATCCAGGCCCAGGGTCTGCATTTCCAGCAGGGAGATGGTCAGGCTGACGAACCAGGCTTCGAAACCCTGCAGGTTCTCCAGCGGCACGCCGCGGCGCGCGGACCAGGCTTCCAGGCGCGTCCAGGTCTCCGGGGACACGGTGTCCTGCAGCCGCTTGCCGTCGTCGCGACGCGCCGCTGCGCCCATCAGCTGGCCCAGCGCCGGGTCGTTCATTTCCGCCGGCGACAGTTCGAACAGCACCGACTCGGCGTCGTCGAAGGCCAGGTCGGTACTGGCGGCCAGCGGGTAGTCACCCGGACGCAGCAGGTGGAAGGAACCGAGCAGGTAGACGGTGTTGTCGGCGTCGCTGACTTTCCACAGCAGCGGACGCGGCGGTTCGGCGCGGGCGCAGCCGGTGGCGAAAGTGAGCAACAGCAGGCAGGCGGTCCAGGCCAGGCGCATCGGGGGGATCCTTGGGTTTATTGGGGGAAGGGAAGCGGCTTTTTCTCGCCGGCCTCGATGCGCAGGTCCAGCCGGTTTTCCGGCGGCGGCATCGGGCAGGTCGAATAGGCGGTGAAGGCGCAGGGCGGATTGTAGGCGCGGTTGAAGTCCAGCACCGTCGAACCATCGGGCCCGGCCGGATCGGCGTACACGAAGCGCGAGGCCGCATAGGTCTCGTGGCCGCTGGTGCGGTCGGCGAAGACGAAGAACAGCCGGCCGTCGCCCTCGTCCAGGGCCTCGAGGCTGTAGGGCACGCCGTCCTTTTCAAAGAACACCTGGCCCGGGTTGGCCATCGGTTCCACCATGCCCAGCATGTTGACGATGTCCATGGTCTTGCCGGGCGGATGGGGCTCGAAGCGAGCCTCGAAGCGGAAGCCCGGATCGATGTCGAAATAGTCGATGCCCGGGAAACCGGTCCGGGTACGCGCCATCGCGTTGCGCACGCGCAGGGCATGCCGGCCCGAGCGTTCGATCAGGATGAAGCTGGCGTCGCCCCGGTTGAAGCCGACCACGGTCGGCTTGCCCTTCGAGTCGGCCACCAGTTCGACGCTGCCCGTGGCGGGTTCGCCGTCGACCCAGACCTCGGCGTCCTTGGCGATGTCCAGGCGGGCGCGGCCGTCCTTTTCCAGCTTCAGCATGCCCAGCTGCGGCGGACCCAGGCTCAGCCGGGTGCCGTTGTCCTTGGCCGAGCCGACGAAGGTGCTGCCGGGGCCGACCCAGTGCAGGCCCACCAGCGACAGGAAGCCATCGGGGCGCACCAGGCGGTCGACGCGCTCATCGCGCCAGGCGCGAATCTCGCGTTCGTAGGCACTGCGCGCGGCCTGTTCGACGCGGGCGGTGGCCTCGGCGGATGATTCATTTTCGCCGCCGCCGCAGCCGGCAAGTGCGGCGGAAAGGGCGAGTCCAGGCAGCAGGATCGTTCGCATCAGCGTCCCCTGAGGAAAAGTCGGTCGAGTTCGGCCTTGCTCAGCTGCACCCAGGTCGGCCGACCGTGGTTGCACTGGCCGCTGCGTTCAGTGGCTTCCATGTCGCGCAGCAGGGCATTCATTTCCGGCAGCGTCAGCCGCCGGTTGGCGCGCACCGACGTGTGGCAGGCCAGGGTGGAAAGCAGCTCGTTGCGCGCCTGCTCGAGCTTGCGGCTGCTGCCGTGTTCGCGCAGGTCGGCCAGCACGTCCAGGGCCAGGGTGCGCGGGTCCAGGTCGGCCAGCAGGCTGGGCACCGAGCGAATCGACAGCGCCTGCGGCCCGGCGCGACGAATCTCGAAGCCATATTCCGCCAGTGCGTCGCCATGCTGTTCGGCCGCATCGGCCTCGCGTTCGCTGACTGCCAGCGACACCGGCACCAGCAGCGGCTGGCTGCGGATGCCCTCGCCGTCGAGCGCAGACTTCAGGCGTTCGTAGGTGATGCGCTCGTGCGCGGCGTGCATGTCCACCAGCACCAGGCCCTGGTCGTTTTCAGCCAGCACGAATATGCCGTGCAGCTGCGCCAGGGCGTAACCCAGCGGCGGCGCCTCGCCTTCGTTGGCGGCCGCGGTGGCCATGCCGGCGCCGGCCTGGCCCGGTTCGGGCGCGCGATACAGCGACGCGTAGGCCGACATCGCTTCGCGCACGGGCAGGCCCAGCCCGCCCTGGCGCGGCGACCAGCCGCCGCCACCGGGCGAGGCGGCCAGGCCCGGGGACATGGCCAGCGCCGGGGATTCGGCCGCGGCAGCGGCCACGCCGGCGCGCGTCGAGGCCAGCGCCTCGTGCAGCGTGCGGTAGATGAATTCGTGCACCAGCCGCTGTTCGCGGAAACGCACCTCGTGTTTGGCCGGGTGCACGTTCACGTCCACCTGCCGCGGGTCGCATTCAAGGAACAACACGAAGGCCGGATGCCGGCCATGGAACAGCACGTCCGAATACGCCTGGCGTACGGCGTGCGCGACGGTGCGGTCGCGCACCGCGCGGCCGTTGACGTAGAAATACTGCTGGTCGGCGCTCGAACGCGCGGCCGTGGGCAGGCCGACCCAGCCGTGCAGGCGCAGCCCGGCGGCGGCGTGTTCGATGGCCAGGCACTGCCGGGTGAAATCCTCGCCCAGCGCCTCGGCGACACGGCGCAGGCGTTCGCCGCCGTCGCGCACCGGCTTGTAGTGGCGGCTGGCGCGGCCGTTGTGGCTGATGCGCAGCTCCACCGACGGGCGCGCCAGCGCCAGCGAACGCAGCCACTCTTCGATGTGGCCCAGTTCGGTGCGTTCGGCGCGCAGGAACTTGCGCCGCGCCGGCACGTTGAAGAACAGGTCGCGCACCTCGACCGTGGTGCCGTCGGGATGCGGATGCGGAATCACGTCGCCAACCCGGCCACCATCGACTTCCAGGCGGGCGCCCTGGTCTTCGCCGCGGGGGCGCGCGCTGATCGCAAACCGGCTGACCGATGCGATCGACGGCAGCGCTTCGCCGCGGAAGCCCAGGGTCGCGACCTCCTCGAGGTCCTCGATCGAGCTGATCTTGCTGGTGGCATGGCGCGAGATCGCCAGCGCCAGTTCGCCGGCCGGGATACCGCCGCCGTCGTCGCGGATGCGGATCAGGCGCACGCCGCCTTCTTCAAGATCGATGTCCACCCGGGTGGCGCCGGCGTCGAGCGCGTTTTCGACCAGTTCCTTGACCACCGACGCAGGGCGTTCGACCACCTCGCCGGCGGCGATCTGGTTCACCAGGGTGTCGGGCAGGGCTTGGATCGGCACGTCGCGCAGGGTCCGGGCTTGAACAGGCCCGATGATAGCAGCGGCGGCGTGGCTTACTCCGGCAGGCCGGCCAGCGTGGCGCTGGCCATCGGGATGGTCAGGCGTTCGCCCACCTTCACGGTGTCGCCGCTGAGGCGATTGGCGGAGCGGATCGAATTCATCGGCACGCCGTGGCGCTGCGCGATCAGGCTGAGGGTTTCGCCCCGGCTGACCACGTGGTGCCGACTGCCGCCCAGGGTGCCCTGGCGCGCGGCGTACCAGGTGCCCGGGGGCGCCTGGTTGGCGAAATAGTTGCGCACGCCCGAGACGATCGCGCTGGCCATGCGGCTGCGGTAGGCCGGATCGGACAGGCGGGTTTCTTCGCCCGGGTTGGTGATGAAGCCGGTCTCGACAAGCATGGACGGCACGTCGGGCGAACGCAGCACGACGAAATTGGCGCGTTCAATCTGCTTCTTGTGGGTCTTGCCCACGCCCTTGAGCGCCGACAGCACTTCGTCGGCGACGTCGTCGGACACGCGCATGGTGGCGTTCTGCGACAGGTCCAGCAGCACCGCGGCCAGGTTCTTGTCGCGCGCGTCGAGCGAGACGCCACCCACCAGGTCGGCGGCGTTTTCCTGGTCGGCCAGCCAGCGGGCGGCTTCGGACGAAGCACCCCGCAGCGACAGCACGTACACCGAGGCGCCGCTGGCCGCCTTGTTGTGGGCGGCGTCGGCGTGCACGGAAATGAACAGGTCGGCCTGGGCCTCGCGCGCCTTCTGGTAACGCTGGTGCAGCGGGATGAAAACGTCGCCGTCGCGGACCAGGAAGGCTTCCATGCCGGGATCGGCGTTCACCTGCCGGGCCAGTTCACGCGCCACGGCCAGGGTGATGTCCTTTTCGTACTTGCGGGTCGGGCCGATGGCGCCCGGATCCTTGCCGCCGTGGCCGGCGTCGATGGCGATGACGAGCTTTCGCTCGCCGGCGCCGATGACGTCCTCGAGCGTGCGCGCCACGGCCGGCGTACCGCTCGGGCGGTCGCCGGAAATCAGTTCGACGATGAGGCGGGCCGAATCACCTTCGCGTTCGATGCGGCTGCGCGGCTGTACCGCGCTGCCCAGGTCGAGCACGACGCGCAGGTCGCCGTCGGCAGGCTTGCCGGTGCGCACGCCGGACACCAGCCCGTTGGGGGCCGGGGCGCGGAAGCCGCCGGCCACTGACGAACCCGACAGGTCCAGCACCAGGCGGTGCGGGTTGGCCAGGGTGAAAACCTTGTAGTCGGCCGGGGCCGACAGGTCGAGCACCGCGTGGGTGCCGGTCTCGCCTTCGACCAGGGTCAGCCCACGCAGCTGCGCGGCCTGGGCCGCGGAGGTGACGCCCAGCAGGGCGGCGAAAGAGATGGCAAGGACCCGGATCCGGCGCATGGGGCCGATTGAAGCACCGCACCCCAGGGAATGCAAGGACTTTTTCCTTTGGAATCCGAGACCTGCCCTACCTTCCTAGGAATTGGGTAAGAAGGCGGTCGCAAACACACTATCCGGGGAGCCGGGCCAGCCAGGCCTCGCCCCGGGGGCTGGCAGCCTGCAAAGTGGCCACCCGCCCCGCCCCGGCCATGGCAAGCCGGATGCGCAGGTCCGGCTTCGGCAGGCCCAGGGCCGCCCGTTCCGGCCATTCCACCAGCCACAGGTGGGCATCGGCCAGTTCATCCAGGCCCAGGAAATCAAGCTCGCCGGCTTCCGCCAGCCGGTACAGGTCCAGGTGCGCCGCTTCGCCGCCGACCGCCAGCGGGTAACGTTCCACCAGGGTGTAGGTGGGGCTTTTCACCGCACCCGTGACCCCCAGGGCACGCAGCCAGGCCCGGGCCAGGCTTGACTTGCCCGAACCCAGCGGGCCATCCAGGAAAACCACGGCACCCTGCGGCTGGCAGCTTGCCAGTTGCCGGCCCAGGGCGTCGGTCGCCGCGGGGTCGGCCAGCGGGATCGTGCGTTCGCTCATGCGGGATTGGCCAGGCGGCGCAGGTGCGGGAACAGGTCGGACGGCAGCAGGCCGCGCTCGCCGTCGACCCGGGCGGCGGCATCGCCGGCCGTGGCATGCAGCAGCGCGCCCGCCACCGCGGCTTGGAACGGGGCCAGGCCCTGGGCCAGCAGCGAGGCGATCACGCCGGAAAGCACGTCGCCCATGCCGCCGGTGGCCATGCCCGGGTTGCCGGCACCAATCACCACCGGCACCTGGCCGGGCGCGGCGACCAGACTGCCCGCGCCCTTGAGCACGATCACGGCCTGGTACCGCGCCGCGAGGTCGGCGGCCGCCTTGAAGCGGTCCGCCTGCACCTGGGCCGTGGAGCAGCCAAGCAGCCGTCCGGCCTCACCCGGGTGCGGCGTCAGCAAGGCCTGCGCAAGCGTCGCGGGAGCCGCGGCGAGCAGGTTCAGGGCGTCGGCGTCGAGCAACACCGGCTTGCCGGTGGCAAGCGCTGCCGCCAGCAGTTCCCGCCCCCAGTCGCCCTGCCCCAGGCCAGGGCCCACCGCCAGCACGCTGGCGCGTTCGAGCAGGGGCGCCAGGGCCTGCGCATCCTCGACGGCATGGGTCATGGCCTCGGGCCTGGCGGCCACCAGGGCGGCCACGCCGGCGCTGCGGGTCGCGACGCTGGCCAGGCCAACCCCGGTACGCAGGGCCGCCTCGGCGCAGAGCCGCACGGCGCCGCCCATGCCGACTTCACCGCCGATGCACAGCACGTGGCCGTGTTCACCCTTGTGCGCATTGGCGTGGCGCGGTGCCAGCCAGGCGGAAAGATCCTTGTCGCGAACCAGCCAGGCCGAGGGCGGGTCCTGCACGGGATCGATCGGCGGCAGGCCCAGTCGGTCCACGCGCACATCCCCGTCGACGTCGCGGGCATGGCCGGTGTAGAGGCCCTGCTTGGCGGCGATGAAGGAAAGGGTCGTGCGCGCCTGCACCACCGTGCCCGGGGCATGGCCGCGGTCGGCGTCCAGGCCCGAGGGAACGTCCAGCGCCAGCACCGGCCGGCGGCTGGCATTGATGCGCTCGATCAGGGCGCGCACGACATCCGAAGGCGGCCGCGACAGCCCGATGCCGTAGATCGCGTCCACCCAGACATCGACATCCGGCAGCATGCCGTCGAAGGATTCGACGCGGCCGCCGGCTTCGCGCCACGCGGCAAACGCCGCCCTGGCCGGGTTCCGCCGCGGTTGGTCACCCGGTGCCGACACCACGTGCACCGTAGCGCCGGCTTCGCGCGCCAACCGCGCCAGCACGTAGCCGTCGCCACCGTTGTTGCCCGGCCCGCAGGCCACGCCGATGGTCCGGGCCTGGGGCCATTGCGCCTGCAGCAAGGCCCAGGCGGCGGCGCCGGCCCGGTTCATCAGCTCGAACGCAGGGATGCCCCACTGTTCGATTGCACGGCGGTCCATCGCGCGCACCTGGTCGGCGCGGTAAAGGGGGAACATGTCAGCCATGCCGGGATTCTATACTTGCCGGCATGCACGACACGGCAGACATGCAGGCCCTGGCGCGGGCGATCAAGGCCTGGGGCGCCGAACTGGGCTTCCAGCAGGTCGGCATCGCCGGCGTCACGCTGGACCAGGACGCGGCGCACCTGCGCGACTGGCTAGCCAAGGGGCAGCACGGCCGCATGGAGTACATGGCCCGCCACGGCGACAAGCGTGCACAGCCGGCGGAGTTGGTGCCGGGCACCGTGCGCGTGGTGTCGGTGCGGCTGGACTACGGCACCGATGACGATCCGGAGGCCTGGGCCACGCTCGCCGACGGGCAGCGCGCCTACGTGGCGCGTTACGCCCTGGGGCGCGACTACCACAAGCTGATGCGCAACCGCCTGCAGAAGCTGGCCGACCGCATCGCGGACGACATCGGCCCGTTCGGCTACCGCGCTTTCGTCGATTCCGCGCCGGTGCTCGAACGCGCGCTGGCCCGCGACGCCGGCCTGGGCTGGATCGGCAAGCACACCTGCCTGATCAACCGCGACGCGGGCAGCTGGTTCTTCCTCGGCGAGATCCTCACCGACCTGCCGCTGCCGGTGGACGCACCGGCCAGCGCGCACTGCGGTACCTGCACGCGCTGCATCACGGTCTGCCCCACCGGCGCGATCGTGGCGCCGTACCGGGTTGATGCGCGCCGCTGCATCAGCTACCTGACGATCGAGCTGAAGGAATCGATCCCCGAGGAACTGCGGCCGCTGATGGGCAACCGCATCTTCGGCTGCGACGACTGCCAGTTGGCCTGCCCCTGGAACAAGTTCGCGGTGCGGCACACGCAGCCCGATTTCCAGCCGCGGCACGGGCTGGACGCCGCGGGCCTGGCCGAACTTTTCGCCTGGGACGAAGCCACCTTCCTGCAGCGCACCGAAGGCTCGGCGATCCGCCGCACCGGGCACGCGGGCTGGCTGCGCAACATCGCGGTCGCGCTGGGCAACGCGCCCACCACGCCGGACGTGCTGTCGGCGCTGGCGACGCGTCGCGACGACCCCGACCCGAT